>JAPKZH010000606.1 GCA_026393905.1 Candidatus Aminicenantota bacterium | reverse complement strand
AATTCGGCGGTCCCTTCCGCCACTCCGCGGGGCGAAAAAAGGAGCGCCGGCTTGACTTCCATTAGCGCCGCCTCGGCCTTAGCCGTTTCGGCGTTCAGCTTCTCCCAGGGCCTGATGTCGTCGATGATCCAGACGCCGCGGCCATGGGTGCCGATGATGAGGTCGCGCTCCCGCGGATGGATCTGGATGTCGCGGACGGCCACGGTCGGAAAATCGCCTTTGTAGGGCAGCCAGTGCGTCCCGCCGTCGAAGCTCACGAACAGCCCGAACTCGGACCCGACAAAGAGCAAGTTCCGGTTCTCGAGGTCCTCGCGGATCGTATGGAGGAAGCCGTAGGCCGGCAAGTCGCCCTTGATCGAAATCCAGGTCTTGCCGAAGTCGTCGCTCCGGTAGACGTAGGCCTTGTAGTCAGCTACTTGGTGGCGGGAGACCGTCATATAAACCCCGCCCTCGACGAAATGCGAGGCTTCGATCCGAGTGATCCAGTTATCATCGGGACCCCAGCCCTTCACATTGGCCGTCACGTTGGCCCAACTCTTGCCGCCGTCGCGGGTGACCTGGACCTGGCCGTCGTCCGTCCCGACCCAGATGATCCCTTCTTTGAGAGGCGACTCGCTGATGGTTAGGATGGTGCAGTGGTTCTCGGCGCCCGTGTTGTCCATGGTCAGGCCGCCCGAGTCGATGATCTTCTTGGGGTTGTTCGTCGTCAAGTCGGGCGAGGCCTTGACCCAGGATTTGCCCCGGTCGGCGGACTTAAAGAGATAGTTCCCGCCGAAGTAGAGGACGTTGCGGTCGTGCGGCGAGAGGTAGATGGGCGAGTTCCAGTTGAAGCGATAGGGCGGCTCGGCGAGCGGAGGCTCCGGCCGGATGCGCTGCGATTCGCCGGTCTTGAGGTTGTGGCGCTCGATGCCGCCCATCTGGAGGTTGCGGTAGAGAACCCACCACTCGACGGGATCGATCTGGCCGTAATAGCCGTCGCCGCCGCCCGTCCCGAACCAGTGGGCGTTAGTGATCGACCGCTCTCGGGTGTTGGACGGACCGTGCCAGTTGCCGTTGTCCTGGAGGCCGACATTGACCCAGTAGGGATCGCGCATGTCGAAGCCGACGTTGTAGATTTCGGCCCAAGCCTGCGAAGCGACGCCGTAGGCCCGGCGGCCGCCATCCCAGGAGATGTCGATCCCGCCGTCGTTGCCGTCCACGACGTGGTTGGAGTCATGCGGATCGACCCAGATGGCGTGGTGGTCGGAGTGGGCGCTGCGGAAGACGCCCTCGAAAGTCCGGCCGGCGTCCCGGCTGACGGAGCCCGAGCCCGAATAGACGTAGACGACGAGGTCGCTGTTGGGGTCGACGGTCAGGCGGCTGTAATAGAAAGGCCTGAAGTTGATCCGGTCGTAGGTCGCCTTGTCGCAGGTCCTGCGCCAAGTCGCGCCCTTGTCCTCGCTGCGGAAAAGGCCGCTATCGGCGGCCTCGACCAGGACGTAGACCACGCTTGGATTGGAGCGGGCGACGCCGAGGCCGATCCGGCCGTATGGTCCGGAAGGCAGGCCTTCGTGGATCTTAAACCAGGTGTCGCCGCCGTCGGTCGTTTTGTAGACCGCCGAGCCGGGCCCGCCGCTGCGGAAAAAGTAGGGGATGCGGCGGTAGTCCCACATCCCGGCGTAGAGAATCTTGGGGTTTTCGGGGTCGATGGCCATATCGCTGGCCCCTGTATCGGCGTTGACGAAGAGGACTTTCGCCCAGGTCTTGCCGCCGTCCTTGGTCCGGTAGATGCCGCGCCCTTCGTTGGCGCCCCAGAGATCGCCCTGGGCGGCGACGAAAACGGTGTCGGGATTGACCGGATCGATCGAGATCCGGCTGATGAAGTGGGTATCGACCAGGCCCATGTTCTTCCAGGTCCGGCCGGCATCCTCGGATTTATAAACGCCGTCGCCCGGCGCGACCGAATTGCGGGCGGTCGCTTCGCCCGTGCCGACCCAGACGATGTCGGGGTGGCTCGGTGATACGGCAACCGCGCCGACGGCCACCGTCGCCTCCTTGTGGAAGGAAGGCGTCCAGGTGATGCCGGAGTCTACGGTTTTCCAGAGGCCGCTCGGCCCGACGGCGGCATAAAGGATCGAGGAATTGTTCTCCGGCCCCGCAAAATCAACGACTCGCCCGCCCACATTGGCCGGGCCGATATTGCGGATTCTGAGCTGATTAAGCGCCGCCGCAGGGTCGAACGGCCCGGCAGTTCCCGGCGCGCCGGCCGGCGGCTTTTGCTGGGCTGTCGCCGCCGTCAGGCCGAGAAGCAGGCCGAAGACGGCGAGAGCCAAGAACACAGAAAACGATTTCAGTTTGGATGACATGAGTCCCTCCCCAAATGGTCGAAGATCGAAAGGAGACATAGCATTCGGATGGCTGGATTTCCTTTCAGTGGGCTTTTTATATAACGAAGTCGAGGCCGAGTCAAGACGAAAGACGCTTTTTTTCTATGCTGAGAAAGCGCTGTCCGAAAAGCCGTCTTTAGAGGTGTGAGTCCACCGGCACAAATAGCGGAAGGCCTTGACAAGCTAGGCGGTATGACTTATGGTAATACCAAGAGGTGTGTCATGGCCAAGGCAAAAATCGCCATTTCTCTGAACGAACAAACGCTCGAACGTCTGGACCGCCTGGTCAAGAGCAAGGCATTTCCCAGCCGGAGCCAGGCAATTGAGGCCGCCGTCGACGAAAAACTGCAGCGGCTCGATAGAATTCGTCTGGCGCAAGAATGCCAAAAGCTCGATCCTGCCTTTGAGAAAGAACTGGCCGAAGAGGGCTTTGCGGAGGAGCTTTCCAAATGGCCCGCCTATTGAGGGGAGAAGTCCGTTGGGCCGACCTCGGCCCGGCCCGAGGCCATGAACAGACAGGCCGGCGCCCCGTCCTTATTTTAAGTCACGACATTTTCAACGAGCGATCGGGGACCGTCATCGCCATGGCTATCACCAGCCAGCCCCAGCAGGCGGGATTTCCATTAACTCTGGAGATTCAGACCGAAGGCCTGCCCAAGCGATCATCGGTGAAAATCAGCCAGTTGCGGACCCTGGCCGTCGAGCGGATCGGCAAGAGAATCGCCCGCCTCGCCCCCGAGGAAATCGCCCACATCCTCGAAGGGCTCGATGAGATTATCGGGGATTAAGGTTCGAAATCCACTTGTCTAATCCATGGCCCTAAGCTCCGAACAGCATATTTAAAGAGGTCCAGAAATCCTACTATTATGTCGCCACGGGCCTCATCGCCGCGAACGTCTATTTGTTCGCCGCCTCGGAGGGATTAGCGGCCTGGTTCCACAATTGCGATAAGGAGAACACAGCCAAGGAGTTCAAGCTGCGGCCCGAACAGCGAGTGCTGTTCGCCCAGACCGTTGGCTATCCGAGAAAGGCCTAGCCGGCCGCCAATTTTTCCGTTTTCTCCTCAGTGAGATTCCGCCGCCGTCTTCGAGGACAGGCGGATTCTCAGGCGTCGGCATAGAGTCCGTGATATTGCAGGCTGACCTGGATTATAATATCCCGGTGGAGGTGAGGATCATGACGTCGATAAAAAGCCGGTGCATTTTCGGCTCATTCATGATTTTATTTTTATTATCTTATGGCCTCCTGGCCCAGGATCTCTCGCTTGCCGACCTGGCCAGGGTGCGGAGCGGCCGGTCGGCCGCCGTAACTTCATCCGAACCGGATTTCCGCTCCAACCTCGACCGGGTCACCTACATCAAGCCCGGCGAGATGCTGGTCATGGCCGATATTTCCGGCCCGGCAGTCATCCAGCACATCTGGCTGACTTTTAACGAAGCCCGGCCCAACTGGCTTGAAAAAGGAGGGTCGGCCAACCCGGCTGAAATCGTTCTCCGTATGTACTGGGATAATGCCACGGAACCGGCCGTCGAATCGCCGCTGGGAGATTTTTTCGCCGCAGGGTTCGGGCTGCGCAACGAAATCCGTTCTCTTCCGGTGGCGGTCGAAGGCGGGGATGGGTATAACTGCTACTGGCCGATGCCGTTCAAGAAAAGGGGAAGGATCACGGCCACCAACGAAGGGACGAAGAACGTCCGCAGCTTTTATTACCACATCGATTACCTCAAGGTGGACGAACTGCCTCCCGATAATGCCTATTTCTGTGCCCAATACCGGCAGGAATTCCCTGAGCAACCCGGTCGCGATTACCTGATACTGGACGCCGTAGGACAGGGCCATTATGTCGGCACGGTCATGTCGGCGCGGTCGAGGTCACCCAACTGGTTCGGAGAAGGCGATGTCCGGATTTATGTGGACGGGGACGAGAAACCGACCATCCAGGGCACGGGCACGGAGGATTACTTTTTGATGGCCTGGGGGCTCGATCCGGCCCAGTATCCCTATTTCGGCTGCACCTACATGAGCGCCGCCGCCGACGACTTGGGAGTTCAATACACGCTTTACCGGTGGCACATCCCGGACCCGATCCGGTTCAGAAAGTCTCTTCGCTTCGAGATCGAGCACACCGGATGGATCACGGCGGACGAAACCGAATCGGGAAAGGTGGAAGGACATGTAGAAAGAGAGGACGACATGGCCACGGTGGCCTTCTGGTACCAGGTCGGCCAACCCAAGCGTTTTGCCGCGCTGCCGCCGCTCAGAGACAGGATCTTTCCCAACCTGGACATCATCATCGAAGGCAAGGACTTGATCGCAGGAGTCAAAAAGGCCGATGGGAAAGCGGAGCTCCAGGAAGGTTATGACTGGACAGGGAGCGGCCAACTCTTATTTCGGCCGGCTTCCGACCGGCCCGTCCTCGAGCTCGAATTCGAAATCGATAAGGAGGAATACCGCGGTCTGGTGCTGCGCTTCACCAAGGCCGACGATTACGGAATCTACAGGATCCTGCTGGACGGCAAAAACGTCGCCGACATCGAAAAAAAAGATTGGCTCCGGTCGGTCGATTTTTACTCGGAGAGATTGACGGCCAACGATCTTTATGTCGGCAGCCTACGCCTGGCCAAGGGAAAACACGTGCTGCGCCTGGAGGGTGTCGGCCGGAATCCGCTCTCCAAGGGGGGGCTCCTTGGGCTCGATTCGGTCCGCCTCCGCGAGCGTTGGAACAAAAAGCGCACTCTTCTCCGCAAATAACCGTGTTGACACTTATGAGGCGGTTCCTCACCGCCGGGTCCCCAAATTTTCCTTAATAAATTCTTTGTAAAATCTTCACTGCTTCCTGACAACTCCCATCAGCAATGGCCTCATAACTTTGGAGTAGGGGATTGCTGGAAATTGGAATATGGACTTTGGCCAGTTTGAGGGTGACCGTGAATGAGTGTTTTTTTCCTTCTCTAGCCGGTCATTTTTTTCTTGACACCGATACGCGGCCGGGAATATGATTTTTTCGCTGCGGGAGGCCTCGTTTTTTGAAAGGAGCTAGAAATGAGACGAAATGATTTTGCTAAAATCTTCGCTTTTCTGCTGTCCTTTTTTGTTCTTTCTTCGGTTTATGGAGAATCACAGGAGACAGAGCTGAAATCCTCTCTCCCCACAGCGAAAATGGGAATCACCTCCGTGGCCGTTGATGGACAGATCTATGTCTTAGGAGGAATGACCAAGCAAGGCCAAGTCTCTTCTGATGTAAACAAATACGACACCTCGACAGACAAATGGACCAAAGAGGCCACAATGCCCACGCCGAGAACCATGGCCACTGCTGTTGCGATGAATAATAAAATCTATATTCTTGGTGGTAGAAACAGCGGTGGAATATTAGACAAAGTCGAGATCTATGATACTAAAAGCAGATCATGGCAGGCAGGAAAACCGCTGCCCAGCTCGCGATGGTATCATATGGCAACAGTTGTTAACGGGAAAATCTACGTGATAGGAGGGATCTCAGGGACCGGCAGCAGCAGAAGATCCTTAAATAAAATGGAGGTTTATGATCCAGACAATAACGCATGGAGTGAAGGACCGCCTCTACCCACCTCGAAACAAGGAGGAGCGGCCGTCTCCTTAGGGGGGAAAGTTTATGTGATAGGAGGAAGAACGGGGGCGGGAGATACCGGTTATGCAACAAAAACTGTGGATATCTACGATCCCCTCAAGAACAGTTGGAGTTCAGGAAAAGAAATGCCGCAAACACGAACTGGAATTCAATCCGTGGTCATCAAGGATAAAATTTATATCATTGGAGGGGCGGCCGGTGGGACGGCAACAAATTCAATCGATGTCCACGATCCGGCCGCAGGGACATGGAGCAAGGCGGCCTCGATGAAGAGAGCCCGCACCGGTCATTGTGTCTCTTCCATCGGCGATAGGATCTATATCATTGGCGGAGCGATAGAAATGTCTGCCGCCGGGATTATCGATAGCGTGGAAATGCTGGCCATCAAATAGCGGCTCGAATCACCGAGCCTGATCCTCTTCTTTGCCCGTCTTGGCAAATTTTCCTCATAAGATAAAAAAGTCTTAACTTTTTTAACGCATCAGTTAAATAAGTCGGGGCGCTCCCCGGCAGAACCTCCTCGACATATAGAATTTGACAAGTTCCGGCCTTGCGACTATAAAAACAGCGGCATCGAAACCAAGGAGGCTTGCATGCGCGGTTTGCTCGATAAAAGAGTTTTGATCACCGGCGGAGCTGGCGGGATTGGGCTCGCCACGGCCAAACGATTTCTCGAAGAAGGTTCACGGGTCGCCATCCTGGACCGAGACGCTGCCGCCTGCCGGAGCGCCCAGCAACAGTTGCCCGGTCTGCAAGGGACGATCCTTGCGGATGTCTCGGACGACAAGGCCGTGGCTCGGGCTTTCCAGGAGCTGGACGGCTTGTTCGGCGGTCTGGACGTGCTTATCAACAACGCCGGGATCAGCATCCGCCAGCCGTTCCTGAGCATCACTCCCGAACAGTGGCGCACGGTCACCGGGGTCAATCTGGACGGCGTCTTCTTGGTGGCGCAGCAGGCCGCCCGGCGTATGCTGGCCGGGAACGGCGGCGTGATCCTGAACATGGGCTCCACCAACGGCCTGGTAGGCTATCACTACTACGCCGATTACAACGCCGGCAAAGCAGGGGTGATCGAACTGAGCCGCTCCATGGCGCTCGAACTTGGGCCGACCATCCGCGTAAATGCCGTCTGTCCCGGCTTCATCATGACGCCCATGCAGGAAGCCGAATACACCCCGGAAATGCGCCGGAGCTTTGAAAACAAAATCCCGCTGCGCAAGCTGGGCAAGCCGGAGGACGTGGCCGCGCTGTTCGCCTTCCTGGCCTCGGACGAGGCGGCGTTCATCAGCGGGCAGTATTTTGTCATCGACGGCGGCGAGATTGCCGGAGGCCTGGCCAGTCAGGCTTAGGAGAAACGTTCGCGGCCCCGATATATCGCAGTTTGGCTTGAATCACCGAGCCTGATCCTCCTGCTTTCCCGGCCTCAAGGCTCGAAATCCGCTATATGAATTCCCCCCTAAAGGTTATCGAAAATTCCTCATCACGGCCTTCTTTAGAGACTTGATGACGAACGAATTCAAACTATCTCCCTCGCTGAGAGCCCTAACGACGAGGGCCCGGTGCATTTCAGGGCCGGCTCGCAATACAAATCTGCCGGAATATCTTCTGTTCGTCGGGCGGGGAAGGGGC
>JAPKZH010000043.1 GCA_026393905.1 Candidatus Aminicenantota bacterium | reverse complement strand
TTATCGTCCGCGGCATGCGCTGCCGTGATCCAGTGGCTGGCTCTGAGGGAAATTCGACAACTCCAGCCCAAAGATATAAATTCGGGGACAGGTACTTAATTCCTTGAACTAGGCAAGTTTCCGATTCAATTTTCTTATATTCTTGAATTAAGTACCTGTCCCCGAATTTCTATTCGTTTTCCCGGCCGGCCTTGGTGATCTTGGCCCATGTATCACGCAGAGTGACGGTCCGGTTGAAGACGAGCCCCTCGGGAGCTGTGTCCTTGGCATCCACGATGAAATAGCCGAGCCTCTCGAATTGATAGCGGCTTCCAGGAAGCGCATCTTTCAGGCACGGCTCAAGCCGGCAATCCCGGAGCGTCTCCAGGGATTTTGGGTTGAGGTTGGACTTCCAATCGGCATCCTCGACGCCTTCATCGACCTCGCCGGCGTCCCTTTTCGTAAAGAGCGCATCGTAGAGGCGTACCTCCGCCGAAACGGCATGCGCCGCGGAAACCCAATGCAACGTCGCCTTCGGGCTCCGGCCGTCGGGGGCATCGCCGCCGCGGGTGGCCGGATCATAGGTGCAGTGGAGCTCGACGACTTCACCCGTTTTCGGGTCCTTGACCACGTTCAGGCAGGTGACGAAATAGGCGTATCGCAGCCGCACTTCTCGCCCGGGCGCCAGGCGGAAAAATTTCTTCGGCGGATTCTCCATGAAGTCGTCCCGCTCGATATAAAGGACCTTTGAGAACGGCACTTTTCGGGTCCCCATGGCCGGATCTTCGGGATTGTTGACACAATCAAACTCATCGGTTCGGTCGCCCGGATAATTGACGAGGACGACGCGCAGCGGTCGCAGCACGGCCATCGCCCGCTGGGCCGTCCGGTTGAGTTCCTGGCGCAGGCTGTTCTCGAGCACGGTCACATCCACGATGCTGTTCATCTTGGCCACGCCGATCTCGTCGCAGAAATTCCGGATCGATTCGGGCGTATAGCCTCGACGGCGCAGTCCTGAGATCGTCGGCATCCGCGGGTCGTCCCAGCCGCCGACATATCCTTCCTTGACCAGCTGGAGGAGCTTGCGCTTGCTGATGACCGTGTGGCTGAGGTTGAGCCGGGCGAACTCGATTTGCTGAGGATGATGGACGCCCAACTGGTCCAGAAACCAGTCATAGAGCGGCCGGTGGACCTCGAATTCGAGCGTGCAGATCGAATGGGTGATCCCTTCGATCGAATCCGACTGGCCGTGGGCCCAGTCATAGGTGGGATAGATGCACCAGGCATCCCCCCTCCGGTAATGATGGGACCGCCGGATGCGGTAAAGAACGGGGTCCCTGAGCAGCATATTGGGATGGGCCATGTCGATCTTGGCCCGCAGCGTCTTGGACCCGTCGGGAAATTCGGCGGCCCGCATCCGCCGGAACAGGTCCAGGTTTTCCTCGGCCGGGCGGTTCCGGAAGGGACTTTCCTGTCCCGGCTTTGTCAGCGTGCCGCGGGTTTCGCTGACCTCGACGGCACTGAGCTCGCAGACATAGGCCTTCCCTTTGCGGATGAGGTCCTCGGCGAACTCGTAGAGCTTCTCAAAATAGTCCGAGGCATAAAATTCGCGGTCCTCCCAATCGAATCCCAGCCAGGCGACATCCTCTTTGATGGACCGGACAAAATCCACTTCCTCGGTCTCGGGGTTCGTGTCGTCAAAACGGAGGTTGCACCGGCCGCGGTAATCGGCGGCCAAGCCGAAATTCAGGCAGATGGATTTGGCATGGCCGATATGGAGGTAGCCGTTCGGCTCGGGCGGAAACCGGGTCTGAACCCGGCCCTGGTTTTTATTGTTGCGGATGTCCTCGTTGATGATGTCACGGATGAAATTGTCCTTGGATTTCGGTGTGTTCATGGCCCAGCCAACCTCAAA
>JAPKZH010000531.1 GCA_026393905.1 Candidatus Aminicenantota bacterium | reverse complement strand
CGGCCGTCCTGACCGACAGGATACGCGATTATGATGTGTCAGCGAATGGGGAACAGCTCATCATCCAGCGGGAAGGCGATCTCCTGACGACCTCAGTGGACAAGGCCTATCAATCCAAGGCGAGCGGCGACAGGCTCAATCTATCGGGAATGACGTATCTTGTGGATTTGCAGAAAGAATGGAACCAGATCTTCAGCGACGCCTGGCGCTGGTACCGGGATTTCTTCTACGATGCCAATATGCACGGGAGAGACTGGAAGGCCATGGGCGAAAAATACCGCGCCTATATCCCCTACCTCTCATCGCGGGACGAGCTGAATTGGATGATGTCACAGATGGTCGGGGAGCTTTGTGTTTCTCACACCTACGTCGGCGGCGGCGATTATGGCCCGATGGCGACGCCGCCTTCGATCGTCTTTACGGGCTTGCTCGGCGCGGACCTCGTTCCCGATCTAAAATCAGGGTTTTACAGGCTGGAAAAAATCTATGGGCCGACCGAAGTGAACCTCAACCTGATGGGCCCGTTGGTCAGGCCGGACATGGATATCAAGGAAGGCCATTACTTGATCTCCATCAACGGCACGGAACTAAAGGCGGGAGATGATTATTTCAAGCTGCTCCAGGTGACGCCGGGAAAAAAGGTCAAAGTGACGGTCAACAGCCAGCCGATGGCGGCGGGCGCCAAGACCTACGAGGTCGAACCCATCCGCAGCGACTCGAGCCTGAGATATTTCCGGTGGCTGACCGACAACATCAAGAAGGTCGACAAGGCCACGAACGGGAAGGTCGGCTATATGCATATCACCGCCATGGGTTCGGGCGGGATCGGCGAGTTCGACAAGTTCTGGAGGGCCTTCCGCTATAAGGACGGGATCATCATCGACGTCCGCCGCAACTCCGGCGGCTGGACGGAATATTTCCTGATCGATAAGCTCGAGAGGCAGATAACGGCCTTCAACGTCCTCCGTAATATGGTGCCCTTCAGCTATCCCCCTTCAGTAGGAAAGGGTCAGTATGTCGTCGTCTCCAACGAAAACAACGGCTCCGACGGAGAAGCGTTCGTTGAAGACTTCAAGGCCCGCAAGCTCGGGACGGTCGTCGGCGTTCCCTCCTGGGGCGGATTGGTCGGCATCCTGAACCGGCAGCTCACTATCGACAACGGCTCTGTCGAACAATCGAACAACGCCTTCTACGGCCGCGAGGGCAAATGGCTCGTCGAAAACCACGGCGCAGACCCGGACGTGTTGATCGATAACGACCCAGCCTCGGTCATGGCGGGAAGAGACGCCCAGCTAGAGAAAGCTATCCAAGTGATCCTGGAGAACATCAAGAAGAACCCGTTCAAGTTCCCGGCAGCACCGGCGTATCCGAAGAAATAGAGGAGGAATACTCGCGCAGGATTAACCATCCTGCCGCTCGGATTGCTGATATAAGCGCAATTAATAGAGTGGTATCCTCGGTCGGGCCGTGCTATTTCCATCCGCTGCCCCCGAACCCCGGGGGAACCAGTCCCGTCGGTTCCCCCCGTCGGAAAAACCGACGGGTCCCCCCTCCGCTACGGGGGCCTGCGGACGGACTTGCCACCGCCCATAGAATGTCACTTTATTTATTGCGTTTGTATTAGATCGTACCGGGATCCCAGCCTCCGTA
>JAPKZH010000291.1 GCA_026393905.1 Candidatus Aminicenantota bacterium | reverse complement strand
TATTTGAATTTCATCGGCGATGTCTACGGGGTATCCAAAAAGGACAGGATCGCCAGAATCGAAAAGTGGCTGGAGATCTTCGAGCTCAGCCAGGCCGTCTCCAGCCCCATCCAGAGCTATTCCCACGGCATGAGGCAGAAGATCGTCTTGATGGCGGCTCTGCTTCCGGCCCCCCGGGTGATGGTGCTGGATGAGCCGTTGGTGGGGCTGGACCCGCGGGCCTCCCATCACCTCAAAGAGATCATGCGCGAGCACTGCGACCAGGGCAAGACGCTCTTCTTTTCCACCCATATCATGGAGGTGGCCGAAAAGCTGTGCGACCGGATGGGCATCATCAATAAGGGGAAGCTCATCGCCTGCGGAAGTATGGACGAGCTCAAGAAGCTGAACCACGAGCAGCAGGAGTCGTTGGAAAATATCTTCCTGGAGCTGACCGAAAAATGAATAAGCTGCGGTCGGTCGTCCGCGTCGGACTGAAGGTCAATTTCGGACTGTCCGTTTTGCGCCACCGCTTGTTCAAAGAAAAGAAGGACCTCTGGCTTGTCCCTCTGATCGCCGTGGCTTTTCTCGGCCTGGGGCCGACCCTCTACGGCTATCTGGCCTTGATCAAGATCGCTTACAGGCTGCTCCTGCCCTTGGGACAGCAGCATCTCATTCTGACCTACGGGTTACTGGCGGGCCAGGTTTTTGTCCTGATTTTCGGGCTTTATTATGTCGTGTCGGCTTTCTATTTTTCCAAAGATATGGACATCCTCATCCCCCTCCCCCTCAAGCCCTTCCAGGTCATGTTTTCCAAATTTACCGTGATCCTGGTCAATGAATACCTGACCATCGCCTTCTTCGTCCTGCCGGTCCTGGTCTATTACGGGATCCTCTCAAAAGCCGGCCTCCCCTATTGGCTCTATGGGCTGGTCATCTATCTCCTGCTCCCCGTCATTCCGCTGGCCGTCGTTTCGCTGCTGGTCATCGGCATGATGCGGGCCGTCAACCTCAGCCGGAAAAAGGACGCGCTGATCATCGTCGGCAGCCTTGTCTTGATCGTGGCCGGATTCGGGCTGCAGTTTGTTCTGAACAGGGCGGCGGGTGCCTCGCCGGACCCGCGGGCGATGATCCGGTTTTTAACCGCTCCGGACGGGCTGATCCGGCGTGTCGGCGCTGTTTTCCCGCCGAGCATTTGGGCCACCAAAGCGTTCGCCGGAGGATTAACGGCCAGGGGAATTTCAAACCTGCTCCTCTTTGTCGGCGTTTCTCTCACGATCTTTTACGGCATTCTGATCATGGCGGAGAAGTTGTTCTACCGCGGGCTGATCGGGCTCGGAGAGATATCGGGCCGGAAGAAGGCGCTGTCCAGGGAGACCATGTCGCGCAGGATCTCGTCCGGCCGGCATCCCATCAAGGCGATTTTCGCCCGGGAGTGGCGGATCATGAACCGAACCCCGATCTTTTTGCTCAACGGTGTTCTCGTCGTCGTCATCGTCCCTCTCATTCTTGTCATCATGGCCCAAACGGGATCGGGGAAAGGGGACAACGCCGTTCTCTTAAGACTCATGACCTCGGCCAAGCCGATCTATGTCATCCTGGCCACGGCCTGCTTCATGACCTTTTGCTCTTGTCTGAACGGCACATCCTCCTCGACCTTCTCGCGGGAGGGAAGCCAGTTTTGGATATCCAAGATCATCCCTGCCACACCCAAAGAACAGGTGATCGCCAAATTCATCCATTCCTATTTCATCGCCCTGCTCGGGATCGTCGTGGCGTCCGTGGTCGCCGTTTTCGTCGCTCACTTGAAGGTCGTCATGTTTGCCGGCGCTTTCTCGATCTCGATCGCGGCGGCCGTCGCCCTGACCGCTGTGGGTATGATCATCGACCTGGGCCGGCCGCTTCTCGATTGGACCAACCCCCAAAAAGCCATCAAGCAGAACCTGAATGTCCTGCTGGCGATGCTGGCCGATATCGGAATCCTTTCGGCGCTCGGCTACTTCAGCGTATCTCTCTTGAAGCGGGGAATCGGAGGAGGGATGCTGTTTTCGATCCTCTTCGGGGCGCTGGTTCTACTTTCGTATGCCGGCTGCCGGTTCCTCCTCGAATTTGCCAAGAAACGGTACACCCAAATCGAAATCTGATTTCAGCTAATCTTTGGGGTCAAAGCTACACATTTGACAAAAGTATAGAACTTGCATCCCTGGTTTCCCAAATCTTTTTCTTCAGTGGCTTATGGTGTCAAATGTGTAGCTTTGACTCCAACATTAGCCTGAGAAAGCTAGATATCCTTTTACGTCCTTGATTATATAAACCGCCTCGATTAAGAAAGATATGGCCAGGCAGCTTAGGATCGAATTTCCAGGAGCCCTTTACCATATTACGTCAAGAGGAAATGGAAAGCAGCCGATTTTTCTTAGTGATAAGGACCGCAAGATTTTTATAGGAAACCTAAAAACGGCTTATGAAAGATTTACTGCGATATTCCATGTGTATTGCCTCATGGAAAACCATTATCATTTTCTGCTTGAAACACGCAGGGGGAATCTTTCAAGAATCATGCATTTTATTAATACCTCCTATACAGCTTATTTTAATAAGCGGCATGGAAAATCAGGCCATCTTTTCCAAGGTAGATTCAATGCAATTCTAGTCGAGGCGGATGCTTACGCCCAAGAACTATCGAGATATATTCATTTGAATCCGGTTCGAGCGGGAATTGTGGACATCCCAGAACGATATCCATGGTCTAGCTATGGTGAATATATTGGCTTGAAGTATGTTCCACCATGGTTAGAAACCAAATTTGTCTTGAGTTATTTTGGCAGGAATCTCTGTGATGCCCAACTCAAATATTCTGCCTTTGTTGCATCCTTACTTGACAAAGGCTATAAAAGTCCGCTTGAGGAATTGGATTTTCCGGTAATCCTTGGACATAAGAGTTTTATTGAACAGATTAAAAAGACATTTCTCTCGGGCAAAAAAGCAGAGCGAGAAGTTCCGGCATTAAGAGATATAAAGATTCGACCGAGAATGGAAAGAATCCGAGACGAAGTCGAAAAATTCATTGGTCGGCCAAACAAATATTCAAAAAAAATCAGCATTTTTCTGTGCCACAAATTTACAGATAAAAGACTCAAGGAGATTGGACTTTTTTTTGGTATGGATGAATCTGCCGTATCCCAAGTCAGCCGCCGGATAAGAGGAGAAATGGCTATAAATATCGATCTGGGCAATTTGATACGAGAAATAGAAAATAAAATATTTTTGTCGAATGTGTAGCTTTGACCCCGTCACCAGAAGATGATGTAGAGCACCAGGGTGATGGCAATCACCAAAACGCACAGCCCCTTCAGGACCGGCGTCGACCGCATGTCGAAATCCTTGTTCACCGGCAGGACCTTCGGCACCTTGAGCGGCTTGATCAGCGTGATAAGGCCCATGACTACGATCATGGCGATAAAGGTGATGGCGATCCGGTTGAGGAATGCGATCTTGCCGAACGCCAGCATCAGGAAACCGTAGACCGGGACGGTCAGGATGAGCGAAGTGATCCCCGCCGCCGCCGGTGTCCGCTTGATGAACAGGCCGAAGACAAACGCCGCCAGGATCCCCGGCGAAATGAATCCCTGGAACTCCTGGATGTAGTTGAAGATCCCTTTGAACTTTGGATTGCCCAACTGGGGAGCGATCAGGCAGACGACGAGGACAAAGGCAAGCGTCGCCCACCGTCCGATCTTGACCAGCGATTCGCCGGAGGCATCCTTTTTAAAATGCCTTTTATAGATGTCCATGGTCAGGATCGTCGCCACCGAGTTTAGTAGAGAGCTGAGCGTGCTGATGACGGCTCCGGCGATCGCGGCCAGGATAAATCCCCGCAGCCCCGGCCCCACCAAGTTCCTGATCAGAAGAGGATAGGCCTGGTCGGTCGTCGCGCCGGGCGCGGTGAGCTGGCTCTTGAATAGCTGGTAGGACATGATGCCGGGAAAAATGATGATGAACGGTATCGTCAGCTTCAGGAAGGCCGCGAAAATGATCCCCAGCTGCCCCTGCCTCAGGCTCTTGGCGGCGAGCGTCCGCTGGGTGATGAACTGGTTGAGCCCCCAGTAGTAAAAATTCGGGATCCAGAGGCCGACGACAAGCGTCGTCCAGGGGATGACGGGATGGTCGGCCGGCATGATCATGTGGAGTTTGTCCGCGTTAGCCGAGAAGAAAGCGCTCACACCGCCCACGGCTTTGAAGCCCAAGACCATCGTGATGAAACCGCCTAAGATTAAGCCCGAGCCC
>JAPKZH010000415.1 GCA_026393905.1 Candidatus Aminicenantota bacterium | reverse complement strand
ATCATTATGCATGAAAGGAGACGCATGAAAAAAAACATCCTAATCTCGTTCTTTGTCTTCGTCTTGATCTTCTCGCTGCGGGCCCAGATGCCGCCCCAGCAGCAGATGAAGCTCGAGGACGTCCAGAAGGCGCTGAACCTTGTCGATAAGGCGCAGCCCGCACCCGACAAGTACAAGGCCGGCTTGGAGGCCATCACGGCCAAGGACTCCATCGCCATGTTGACGTTCATCTCGTCCGACTGGATGGAAGGCCGCGAGACCGGAACCCGGGGCTACGCCATAGCCGCCGAGTACGCCGCCTCGCTTTTCAAACTTTGGGGCGTTAAGCCTGCCGGCGACCTGCCCAGTTTCGGCGGCGGCAGAGGGATGGGCGGTGCTAGAGGCCAGGGCGGCGCTCCGGCAACTCCCCCCGAACGGACCTACTTCCAGGAATTCGGCCTTAAATCGACCTCGGACGTCCAGAGTTCGATGACCCTCCAAGTGGCTAAGGGAAGCGCCTTGAAGACGCGCACGTTCGTGTCCGGCATCGATTATCAGGCCATGGGCCGCGGAGGAAATCCTGAAACCCTTTCGGCGCCGGTGGTTTTTGTCGGCTACGGCCTTCAGGAACCCTCGATCAAGTTCGATGAGCTCAAAGGTCTTGACCTCAAGGGCAAGATCGTCCTCATCCTGACCGAAGCGCCCGGCCGCGACAACCCCCAGTCGCTTTTCCAGACGAAAAAAGAGCTGAAAGAAAAATATTTCCCGGCGGCTCCGGCCGGAGGACCTCAGATGGCATTCATGGGGCCGCGTGGTGGCGGGCAACCCGGCAGATTCAATAAACTCACCGAAATCCAGAAGCTCGGTCCTGCGGCCATTTTCCAGGTCCAGAATGTTGGCCGGGACAGCGATATCTACCGGGCCTTGTCGACCGTCCGGCGGCCGAACGACGAACGGCCGATCGTCAATAAGCCGCGTCAGAGCCTGTCGATCCCCGGCGTCGTCGGAGGCGGACCGATGGGCGGCGGTGCATCGACCTTGACGATCACGCGGGAAATGGCCAATGCCATCCTCGAAGCGACGGGTCAGACGATTGACGATCTGAAGAAAAAGATAGAGACAACGGACAAGCAGGGCAAAATCGTCCTCACACCTGTCTCCATGGACTTGCCCGGGACGAAGGTCACGATTTCCACAATAGCTAAAACGGCCCTGGTCCGGGGGATCAACGTTCTCGGCGTCATCGAAGGATCCGATCCCAAGCTCAAGGACGAATATTTTGTCGTCGGCGGCCACTATGACCATCTCGGCGCATGGGAAGATTATGTTTACAACGGCGCTGATGACAACGGCTCCGGCTCGGTCGGCGTTCTAAATATCGCCAAGGCGATTGCCGCCAGCGCGGTCAAGCCGAAGCGCTCGGTCGTTTTCGCTCTGTGGACGGGAGAAGAAGAAGGATTGCTCGGCAGCCGCTATTACACGCTGAACCCCATCTTCCCGCTTGAAAAGACCGTCGGCTATCTCAACTACGACATGATCAGCCGGCCTTTCGACGATACGACTCTGGCTCGCTCGGTCCGGCAGTATAACGTCCCCGGCGCCGAGGAATTGGTCAAGAAGATACGCGCCCCCTGGTTTGTTACTGTCAATATCACGGACGGCACGCCTTTCGGGGACATCGCGCGCGAGATGAACCAATACGTCGGCCTCGACCTGGCCCTGCGCGGGAATGCCCTTGGCGTGGGCAGCGGCGGATCAGACCATGCTTCGTTTGCAGGTGTCAAGCTCCCCTTTATCTATTACATGGCCGCGAGTACAACGGATTACCACCAGACGAGCGATAGCGTGGAAAAAGTCAGCGGAGAGTTGATCGCCAAGATCAGCAAGCACGGCTTCATGACGGTTTTCGCCTACGCCGACAAATAAAAAGGATTGACCGAGAGAGAACGGGCCATTTTGTCTTTGATTTGAGTAAGGGCTCTGGATTAAAATGAGCCCGAGGCGGAATGGCTCGTTTATTCTCTCAACGTGCTTTTTTTGAAAGAACGCGGAGTCCGCTTTCGGTCATTCTCCTGGCCGTTTTATGCGCCGCTCTCATCAGCGTCATCCATTGGCATAGTTTGACGACTCTGAACTGGGAGGGGACCTACTATTATGCCCTTGCCCAAAAAGGCCCCCAGCACATTGAGAAACCTTACGCGGGCCGGTTCCTCCATCCTCTTCTCGTCCGCGCGATCTCCGACGTCACCCACCTCGATCTGGACAAATCCTTTTACATCTTGGGGCTGTTGTCGCTCTTGACTCTTTCGATCGCGGTGACATGGATCCTCAAAAGACTGACCCATGTTCCGCTGCTCATCGTTCCTTTGTTCCTATCGCCCGTTTCGAGTCAATTCATCAGCTCTTTTTATCATCACGATCTTTTTTATGCGGCCCTCCTCGCCCTGCTTTTTCTGACCCTTTGGCGGGAGAAAACGTGGGTTCCGATCTTCGTGATTCTCGTGGCACTTTTCCTGACTCGGGAGTCGACCCTCCTCCTCAGCCTATGCCTCATCGCGGTGGCCTGGGTCAAGTCCAAACGGAAATTCATCATTCCCGTCGCCGCGGCGTCCCTGCTCGGCCTGGCCGTGACCTCCTACGTCACCCGCTTCAGCCCGGCCAACGTCCATCAAATGGATAACCTGGTCTATCTGGCCTTGAAAATCCCCTTCAATTTTTTCCAGAACGTTTTTGGGGTCAAGATCTGGTTGAACACGTTCGTCAAAGTCGAGCCGCCGCTGTTCACTGTGGAGCTGCCTAAATGGCTCCATCTGGGCTCTGTCTCAGCCGTCGGGCTTTGTCCATGGCTGCCGATTTTTCCGCTCACGACGTTGTTTTTATTCTTAACGTCGTTCGGGGTCGCACCCCTTCTCCTGTGGGACAGCCTGTCGAAATTCCGGCGGCGGATATTCGCCGAGATGCCCCCCTGGTTGTTGCTGCTCGTGACCTATGGACTCATCAGCTTTCTCATAACACCTCTCTTGGGCAGCTCCCTCTCCAGATATATCGGGTATGGCTGGCCAGCCTTCTGGCTCGCCGTCCCGGC
>JAPKZH010000586.1 GCA_026393905.1 Candidatus Aminicenantota bacterium | reverse complement strand
TGCGTAAAAAGTAGCTTTGACCCCGATTATTAATCGGCGAGGCCGTCCACGGATTCGCGCTTCCCCGACTTGATGCCGCCGGCCGGGACCGGCTGGTGTATCTCGGGGACGGTCACAAATTTCGCGACGAGCTTTTTTGTTCCGCTGACGGCCAGCTGCTCGAACAGGAAAGCGAACGTTTTTTCCAGGCTCGCCCCGATGGACGTCCGGGCTTCCTCCGGCAGCGACCAAAAGTGCTTCTTGAAGGGGCCGACCGCCTTTTTGCGCGCCTTGTAGATGAACTGGGCTTCGGTATCCTTGGGCTTCCGCTCCTCGGCCGCGTTGGCCCGGACCCAGTCGTACATTTCCTGGCGGAGCGGTTCCGGCGTGGCTTCGTGCTCGATGATGAGCGTCTGAAAGGCCGTCGCCAGGTGGACTTCGCAGGTTCCCGCTTCGACGAATTTGTGGAAGGCGGTTTCGGGCAGAGTGCTGGCCCCGTGCTGGACGGCGCCGCCCATACCGTACTCTTGGCGCGCTTTTTCGCCGAGGATCCGCAGAACATCGAAATCGATGGCCACCTTGGCCAGGGTTCCATCGGGGAGGACCACGCCGCCGTGGCTGGTTCCGGTCTGGATGCTGATCTTGCTGATGCCGTGGCGGCGTCCGCGCTTGGCGTTGTAGCCTTTCATGAAAGCGTCCAGGTCTTCGGGGGTGCTGTTTTTTTGTCCCACTTCGCCGATTTCGCCGCCGATCGAAATCGTGACGCCCTTCGGCTCATGCTCCCGGATGAAATGGGTAAAATCCGCGCAGAGCTCATAGTTGAATTTCTGCTGCTCCTCCAAGCTAGGCTTGCTGATGTCGACGAGGGTCGAGGTGTCGATGTCGATGTTGTAAAACCCGGCTGCAACGGCTTCGAGGATCAGATCGCGGATGGCCTTCACCTCGCCTTCGGGCGCGGCGGTATATTTTTTGGCCGACGTCTGAAAATGGTCGCCCTGGAGGAACACGGGACCTCGGAAACCTTCCTTGATCGCCGCCGCCAGGACGGAAGAGGCATATTCGGCCGGGCGCTGGTCGGTATAGCCAATTTCGCTGCGGGCGATTTCGAAGATCAGGGCGCCGATATCGAGCTTGCCAGCCGCGCGGAACACGGCCCGGGCCGAGTCATAGGCGAGCATGCGCAGGTTCATCGCCGGCACCGTGAACTTGCCGGCGATATCTCCACGGCCGATCGCTATGTAAAACTCATGGATCGAGGCCGGGTGGATGCCGAGGGCCTGGGCCGTCTCCCAGATCAACCAGCGGGCGGCGGCTTTGGATTCGGCCTCGCCGAAGACGGCCTCGCGGATCAGGCCGTCCATCTTCCCGGCCAGCCCTTTTTCGTTCTTGACGACGACCCGGTTACCTTTTTTTTCGACAATTCCCGCCAAAGTGGACAATTGTTTTTCGAGAGCGCCTATGGCCATCGAGTCTTCCTCCTTTTTTGCAATGAATTTTTCCTTAATTTATCAATTCGCGGTGGACGATATCCTAACCGTGGGCTTCAGCCAATCCTTCGCAGAATAGCTCAGAGCTGTCTGCGAAAAAACCGATTTTGATTTAAAGATATCAGCATTGTGGATTTGGATCAAGGCGATGCTCACAAGGATGGAAATTTTTTGAATTTTCTCTGCCCCCGCTCTTTTCGACCGTTAGCCGGCTGCGCCTAGCGTTTCTTCCGTTTTCGGCCCAGGATGCCGCCGCTCAGGAACAGGCCCGCGCCCAGGATGAACCCGAAGTTGTACCAAT
>JAPKZH010000150.1 GCA_026393905.1 Candidatus Aminicenantota bacterium | reverse complement strand
ATCCTGGAAAAAAATCTCCGCAAATGGGGGTACAAAACGCTCCTGGCCAATAACGGGCATGAGGCCTGGCAAGCCCTTCAGAAACCCGGGCTGCGCCTGGCCTTGTTGGACTGGATGATGCCTAAAATCACAGGCCTGGAGCTGTGCCAAAGAATCCGGCGGGTTTCTAAGCCCAATTATACATACATCATTCTCCTTACCTCCAAAGATGAGCTCCAGGATATCATCAAGGGACTCGAAGCGGGGGCGGACGATTACATGACCAAACCCGTGAATTTTCTGGAATTGCACGCGCGCCTCCAGACCGGCCGAAGAATCATCCAGCTGGAAGATCACCTCCTGAAAACCCAAAAAAGGCTCTATGAGCTCTCGACGCGGGATAACTTGACGGCCCTCTGGAACCGGGCGACGATCCTCCAATTTCTCCAAGAAGAACTCGAACAGGGCGCCCGGGAAAAATCTCCGACAAGCGCCATCATGCTCGATGTCGATCTTTTCAAGATCGTCAACGACACCTACGGCCATCTCGCGGGAGACGCCGTTCTCCGGGGGATCGCCGCGGGCTTGGTCAAGAATGTCCGCCTCTACGACAAAATCGGACGCTACGGCGGTGACGAAATATTTATCGTCCTTCCCAATTGCAGCCTTACGAACGTCGCGAAAATCGCCGAAAGGCTTCGCCTCGCCTGTGCCAGGAATAAAATCAAGGTCCCGGGAGGACGAATTTCCGTGACGCTTTCGCTGGGCTGCGTGTCTTCCGAGGCCATGGACCGGCCGTCGGTCGACCGGATGATCTTCGCCTGCGACCGGGCTCTCTACCAAGCGAAACACCAGGGACGCAACTGTGTCGCACTCTCGGAGCCTCTGCCAGACTCCAGAAAAGGAACGACCCATGGGAAAAAAACCAGATGAAGGGACTCTTCCCATCAACCGCGCCGAAGCTTTAGAGAGGATCGGCGGGGACCCCGATTTCCTCAAAGAACTCCTGGGGATCTATTCCGAAGAGTTTCTGTTGAGAGCTAAGGAACTTCGCTCTGCCCTGAACGGACAGGAGTTCCAGACGATCCAGGAGCTGGGGCACAGCCTGAAAGGCTCCTCCGCCAACCTCAGCCTGCCCGGGCTTCGACAGGCCGCCATGGACATCGAAACGGCCGGGCGGGAGAAAAATATCCAAAAAGCGAAAGAATCCTTTGCCTGGACATCGAAACGGCCGGGCGGGAGAAAAATATCCAAAAAGCGAAAGAATCCTTTGCCTGTCTTGAAAAAGAATTCGAAAGACTGAAAAAGCACCTCGCCCAGTCCCCCGACTAGACGGCCTTTTTTCCTTTCAAAACCGTCGTCATGGCCTCAAGATATTTCCGGCCGACCTCTTCGGCACCATCCTTGATCTTGGAGACGCCGCATAGAAATTTTCCGGCCTGGGCCAAGAAAACATGTTTCAGATAAGGGTCCTTGACATGAATGCCATAGGCCTGCTTCTCGACCGGCTGGCCGATCTTGGCAAAATGATCGAGGTACTGCTTCAGCATGGCCCCGGCCTCCTCGTCGGATTTGCCTTCGATAAAAAAACAGTCGAACTCAACGTCGTTCACCTTGTAGTTGGCGATGAACCCATTGCTCAAGAACTTGAATCCCAAAAAATTGCGCAGGATGAATTTTTCTCCATTGGCGATCAGGCCGTCCTTGGAGAACACGGTCAATAGGGCCGGCAGACTCCCGGGGTCCTTGATCTTCCCGGTCATATCCTTGGCATAGCGCGTCAGGAACTCCTCGGATCGAGTCCCGGCCTCGAAACAGATGAGCTTGACGTAGTAGCGGCCGACGAGGAAATTCAACGTCCCCTCATCCAGATAGCCCTGGTTCCCGATCGGAAGAAAGCGGCTTTCCGGATACCGTTCGGCGCTGTAGATGCCAAACGCATTGCGCCCGTTCCCCATGTCATAGATCTCCACCGTCATCGAGGCTTTTGTGCTCTTTTCCTGGAACTGGGCGACGAGAAGTTCTATGAAATCGTAGCTCAGGTAAACCTCGGCGGCCCCGTCGATATACTCAAAAAGCGTATCCGGCCGGAACGGCC
>JAPKZH010000177.1 GCA_026393905.1 Candidatus Aminicenantota bacterium | reverse complement strand
TCATGGACGTCCATGGTCACTTCGGGCATGAAAGCGCGGAAGACACCGTGGATCGCGGCAACGCCTTCGGCTTCGAGCTTGACATGGTCCCTGTTCATGTCCAGCTCGATCTCGTTCTGTCGAACATCGAAGAAGTTTCCGTAGGGATTGGTCTGGGCGATAAAAAGGAAATTCATCTTCTTGAGGAGGGGCTTGAGATCGCCCAGGGCGATGTCCCGGATGAGCCGCAGGGCGGCCTCTTTGGCCGATTGCTCATTGCCGTGCTGGGCGGCGGTCAGCATGAAGGTCAGCTTGTTCCTGTTCAGGGCTTGGGGCGTGGCCGCGCCTTCCTCGGTGATCATACAGAGGTAGAGGTCTTTTGAAGGAAAACCCTTGACCTCCTTGGTTTTTCCGATGACCTGGACCCTGACTTCCTTGGCCTGGTCGGCCAGGGTGCTCAGGAACCGGGCGATTTCCTCATGCTGGCTGTACTGGAGATAGTTGGCTTCTTCGGCCGGCGTTTTGAGCGTCTGCGCCCGGGTGCTCAGACAAAGAACGAACCCGATCGCGCCGATCGCGAACGGGACTTTTTTGAATGTCATTTTGGCCATCGTGCTGCCTCCTCCTTCTTGGGCTCTGCCGGGACCGCCGGCTGTTCTTGGAATTTGAGAATCACGTCCTTTTCCTGGCCGTTGCGGAGAATCCTGAACTTCGTCTCTTCCTCCCATTTGAATTTGGCCAGATAGGTCCTCAGCTCATTGACATCAGCCCAAGGCCTTCCGTCCACGACCAGGACGACATCGCCTTTTTCAAAATCCGCTGCCTTGGCCGCGCCGTCGATCGGCTTGCTGTCAATCACCAGATTCTCCAGGCCTTTGAATTTCTTGAAGCTCAGCCCGACCGAGGGATAGGCCGGCTTCTCCTCTTCCGGGATTCCCAAAATATAATCGCCGAGACTTCTTGAAATACGGACGTTTTTCTGGCCCTTCGGCACGAACACGGAGATCACGGTTTTGCCGGGCAAGCGGCTTTTTTCGTAGGCCCGGAGGTTGATCCCCAGGTTATAGATCAGGTGTCCGGAGCCGGCCAAGACGATCATCTTCTTTTGTTCTTTTTTCAAGGCCTTGACGGCGTTATAACCCATGACGAAATCCCAGGTCGTTTGAAGCTCCCGCGGTGCGTTGAGTCCAACCATCGGAATCTTGTTGGCCTTGGCAAGGTCAAAAATCTTCTTGTAGAAGCCGAAATTGAAATTCCAGTTGACATACCACTGTCCTTCACGGATGAATTCCTCTTCGGAAAGGATGCCCAAACTCCATTTATTCAAGACATCCTGGAATGTCACCGGGAACATTTCCAGGCCGATGGAGATGTTCCGGTCCTGCTCATAGAGGGCCTGGAGGATCTTGAACTGGATGTCATGCATGGGCAAAGAGTTATGGGTCTCTCCGATATACACCAGCTGGCCGCCTTTCATCTCCTGGATCATCTTGGCGAAAGGAATGATGGTGCCCGTTTCCATGGCATAAAGCGCTTCGGGGGCGACATCCAACACCTTGTCTTTGAACCGGGGATCGCCGATCTTGAGCTGCAGCGATTTAACGCCGGCGTCCTGGCCGACGGCCGGGAATACTATATAAGCCATTAGGATTGCCGCCAAACAAAGAAACCGCGGAGTGTTTTTCGACATATTCATGATCCTCCGTTTAGATTCGTAAAAAAAATCATTTGTATCATATATTCGCGGTCTGACTATTACAAACGCAATAAATAAAGTGACAATGTATGGGCGGCGCTTAGGCCGCCCGAACGGGGATGTCATTTTAATAGAAAATGCCAGTAAACCCCAGGCTTCAGCCTGGGGATGAATGGCACCCGGAGCGAAGCGGAGGATAATCATCTTCATAAGCATGAAACCCCGGGCTTTAGCCCGGGGAGTTTTCATTATTACGTTGATATTAAGTCAATTTGAAGGCCGAAGAGATTCAAAAATCATGGCTGCTTAGGGAAAAAAGTCGTCCGAAACGAGCTTCCAAAAGCCGACATCCTTGAGAAACCCAATTTTCACCCAT
>JAPKZH010000046.1 GCA_026393905.1 Candidatus Aminicenantota bacterium | reverse complement strand
GATAAGCTGGCCCTGACGGCAGAGTTCTGAGACCTTTAACTTGATACGTTCGACGGCGCCAAACCCCGATCTTTAAATCGGGGTAAAAAGCGCCGCTCAGTATTAACCCTGCGCATACCCCGGGCTTTGCAGTCCTCATTCGCGAAGCGAATGATAGCGGGCTTCAGCCCGGGGAGTCGAATGGGTTGATTTCGGAGATCGGAGCCGATGCCGCGGACGCCCTTGCTAACGCGAGCGTTTCTCGGCCTTTTGTCGTTCTGCCGCTGCGGTAAGATGGTCCAGGTCGTCGAGGTCCTTCAGACGCCCAACCGCTTTATGATAACTCCGAATATCGACCGCGCTTCGTCCAAAAATGCGAACGCGCAGAGAGTGGGCGATCTTGAGTCTTTGATTGGGCGTCATCGAGATGCCGTCTTGGATCTCGGCTTTTTCCGCTTCTTTGAAGTTTTTGAAAACGCGTACGCGCTGAATCATGGCCATATCCTATGACAATTATAACAGACCCAAAAAAATCAGGGCAGCTGTTTTTAAAGAACGACCTTCTTCTTCCCCCACCGGAGCTTCATGGTCAGGACCCGGTCCGTGGAGAAGATCCTGGCCGCGATGAAAACCAGAACGAGAAAGACGACGGCCATGTAGAGAATCCCGTAGATGACCGCGGCGTAATTGCCCAGCATGATATTCGGCGTGGCCAGGAAAGGATGGGAAAAAGGGATGGCCATGATCAGGAGCTTGACCGGAAGCGGCAGCGAATTGACATCGGCGAAGAAGGACAGGAGATAGGGGATGAGGATCAACAGCATAAGGGGCATCATCAGGGTTTGGGCGCTCCGGAAATCCTCGGCCAGGACCCCGAGGATCGTGGCCATGGCCAGTCCGCAGAGAATGGCGAAAAACAGGGCGATCCCGAGGAGCAGGTATCCGTTGCCCGTCAGGGTCAGCCCGAGCTGCTTGATCACGGTGTTCGTGGAGGCGCTGGCCCGGATGTTCCCCATCATCCCGCCCATATACGACTTCATCCCGATCATGTAAATGGCCGCCGAGAGCAAACCCACGATGCCGGCCGCGAGCATCTTCGTCGTGGCGATAGCCGTCCTGGGTATCGGGACGGTCAGCAGGGTTTCCAGTGTCTTGTTCTGCTTCTCCATGGCGATAGCCGAGATGACCATCTGGGAGGAATACATGATGATCATGAAGAGGATGATCGGGATGAGAATGGACTGTGAATAGACCATTCCCGAGATCGCCGAGGCCGAGCCCTCGGCCATCCTGTCCTTGACGATGACGAAATCCTTGCTTCTGATCGGGCTCTTGAGGATGTCCGGCGGGACGTCGGGGACTTTCTTCCTGAGGACGTCATTCGAGAGATAGGCGTTCGTGGCCGTGATGACGGCCCTCAGGATTTCGGACTTCCTGATGCCGCCGATGGAGAAGCTCCGGAGGAACGTATACGTCGAGATCTCCTTAGGCTCGAAGCGGGCGATGGATTCTCCGAATCCCTGGGGGATGACCAGGAGGAGGTAGGTATCGCCCTTCTTGGCCGCCTGGACGGCCGCCTCCGGGTCTTTTCCCTGGTTCCATTCGATCTCGAAATTGGCCGTTTTCAAACTGCCGGCCAGCCCCCGGGAGAGGTCGGACTGGTCCAGGTCCATGATGGAGATTTTTTGAGTCGACGCGGCCTTCTTCATCTCCGTCTTGGCCATGACTCCAATGAAATAGAAGATGGCCATCATCATGAACAGGGAGATGATGAGCTGTTTGTTGACGAGCTCCCGGATTTCCTTGCGGAGAAGGTTGGTGAATTTTTTCATCTGAGGGCGCTCCTGAAGGCAACCTCGAGGTTCGGCGCTTGATATTTATCCTTGAGCTCTTGGGACGTCCCGGAGTCGAGGATCAGTCCCTTGTCGATGAGGGCCACCCGGTCGGACAGGAACTCGATCTCCAGCATATTATGGGAGGACAACAGAACCGAGAGCCCTTCCTTGGCGAATTTCTTGATGATCTCCCGGATCTCGAGCGAGTTGATGACGTCCAGACCCGACGTCGGCTCGTCCAGGACGGCCATGGCAGGCTTGGTCATCAGGGCCCGGGCGAGGAGGAGCTTCCGGACCATGCCCTTGCTGTAGGTTCCGACCTTGTCGTTCAGGGCGCTTCCCAGCTCGGCGATGGCCTCGGCCCTCTTGACGGTTTCTTCGGCCTTCTCGCGTGTCTCCTCGTAGAAGTTGGCCATGAACTTGAGATAATCCCTCCCCTTGAGGTTCCG
>JAPKZH010000205.1 GCA_026393905.1 Candidatus Aminicenantota bacterium | reverse complement strand
GGTGAAACTGGTTAAAGCGGTTAAAGAAGCCGGTGCTGATGCAGTAAAACTTCAGACCTATACGCCTGATACTATTACAATCGATTGCCGGAATGAGCACTTCAGGATTGGCAAGGGCACTATCTGGGAAGGCCGCTATTTATACGAACTCTATTCTGAAGCTTATACACCCTGGGAATGGCAGGTCAAGCTTAAACACCCTGGGCTTACTCCTCGGGAACGGTTTTTATAATGTCAGGGGCGGACGCTACATAAAGTACGTGGGCTCGTTCGGGCCTCTCAAGGCCGTCGCCATGGTCCGGCTTGAATATGCCAATGGCAAAGCCGAGATTTTCGGCACCGACAGCTCGTGGCGCGTCCGTAGCGGTCCAATCACATTCTCCTGCGTCTACGGGGGAGAGGACTATGACGCCCGGCTCGAGCCCGTCGGCTGGACGAGGACGAATTTCGATGACTCATCGTGGGAAGCTGCGGTTGTCGTTCCCGGCCCGGGCGGGACGCTGAAAGGCTTCATCTCGTCCGCGCCTCCAGTTAGGGCGATCGAGACCCTTAAACCGGCCGGTATCCGGCCGCTCAAGCCGGGAGTGGCCGTCTACGACTTCGGCCAAAACACTCCGCTCATGCCCCGGCTGGCCGTCCGGGGTCCGGCGGGCTCATCTGTAAGACTCATCCCTTCGGAGCTTGTCAAAGCCGATGGTTCCGTGGATCGCGTATCCTGCGGCGGTGGCCAGGCCTATTGGAAATACACACTCTCCGGCCGCGGCATGGAACGCTATTTTTCAAAATTCTTCTACCATGGATGCCGCTACTTCCAGGTCGAATGCACGCCCACCGCAACGGGAGGACCTCTGCCCCTCGTGGATTCGCTCGAAGGAGTCGTCGTCCACTCGTCCTCTGCGCCGATCGGCGAGTTCGCCTGCTCCAACGAGCTCTTCAATCGCATCCGGACGCTGGTCCGCTGGGCCCAGCGGGCGAACATGATGAGCCTGCTCACTGACTGCCCGCACCGCGAGAAGCTCGGTTGGCTCGAAGAGTATCATCTCAACGGCCCGTCTCTGCGTTACGAATGGGACCTGGCCCAGCTCTTCACCAAGACCATGAACGACATGGCGGACTCTCAACTGGAAAACGGCCTTGTCCCCGACATCGCGCCGGAATACACGGTGTTCCAGGGTGGATTCCGGGATTCCCCGGAATGGGGCAGCGCCTTTATCGTCGTCCCCTGGCAGCAGTATGAATGGACGGGTGATCTGGGTCTTCTCAGGCGGTATTACGAAGGCATGAAACGCTATGTCGATTATCTTGCCTCCAAGGCGCAAGCCGACATTGTTTCGCACGGCCTCGGCGACTGGTACGACATCGGCCCAAAGCCGCCGGGCGAAGCCCAGCTCACGCCCAAGGCCTTGACGGCCACGGCGTTTTATTATTATGACACATGGATCCTGGCCCAAGCTGCCGCACTCCTGGGTCATCCGGAAGAGGCAAAAGCGTATGAGCTCCGCGCCGCCCAGATCCGGGAGGCGTTCAATAAGAGCTTTTTCGATCCCGCCGCCGGCCGCTACGCGACGGGCTCCCAGACCGCGAACGCGATGCCGCTGGTCACGGGACTTGTCGAGCCCAGGCATCGAGCCGCCGTGCTCGACCTCATCGTAAACGATGTCCGCAGCCGCGGCAACGCATTGACGTCCGGGGACGTCGGCTACCGCTATCTCCTCCGCGCTCTTGCCGAGGGCGGCCGGTCCGACGTGATTTTCGACATGAACAACCAATCGGATAAGCCGGGCTACGGGTATCAACTTCAGAAAGGGGCGACGAGCCTCACCGAATCCTGGGATGCCGGCCGCGCCTCTTCTCAAAACCACTTCATGCTGGGCCACATCATGGAATGGTTCTATCACGACCTGGCCGGCCTGGGGACCGACCCGGCGGAACCGGGCTTCAAAAAGATCATCATCAATCCCCAACCCGCAGGGGATGTGACATGGGCAAGGGCCCGCTTCGATTCCGTCCGCGGCCTGATCGCCTCAGAATGGAAAATTGAAGGCGGCTCTTTCACCCTTTCGGTCTCGATACCGCCCAACACGACCGCCGTAGTCAATATGCCCGCAAAAGACGCAGGCGCCGTCAAGGAGAACGGACAACCCGCGAGCCAGAGCCCAGGCGTTCGGTTCCTTCGCCACGAAAAGGGCCGGGCCGTCTATGAGGTCGGCTCAGGTCATTATATGTTCCGGGCGCCCTGGAACTGAAGAGGCGAGCCGACGGGCGAAAGGCCTCACTGCTTTTTAGGTTCGGTTTTGTTCCAGTCGGGAGGCTCGACGCTTAGCAGGTGATGGACGAAAAAGTCCCGCTGCAGCCTCAGGAAAAAGTCTCCTCCGGAACCATGTC
>JAPKZH010000086.1 GCA_026393905.1 Candidatus Aminicenantota bacterium | reverse complement strand
CCTCCTTGCAGATGTAATCGAGGGCACTGCTCTCGAGTTTACGGCAGTAAGCCGCTGCTTTTTCGAGCAGGGCGGCCAAGTCTGGAGTATGGTTTTGGTCACGAGGTAATTCCGTGCCCGCCGGGATTCCGGACAGAATCGCTAAGAGCATTACCGTTAGCGCACACTTGAGAGTGTTCATATCAACGCTCCTCTTCCTTTTAAGGATCTTTTTCGATTCCTGTTTTATCGAGCGACGTCGGCGATCTCAGATTCGCCCGCTCGACCTTAAAGTCGTTGGCGATGAGTGATGATTCCCCGCTTGTCTCTTCCTCGGCCTTGAGATACAGGCGATAGGGACCTGGTTCGACCTCGGGGATATCGAGGCGCGCGAGGTACGCTTTTCCCGACGGTTCGGCCTTATCCGAGAGGATCGTGATCGGGACTGTGACCATACCCCCTAATTCCAGGTTCTCGAGAAAAGCCGAAATTTTGATCTTCGGCGCCGCAATCTTGGCGACCCCCCTAATTCCAGGTTCTCGAAAAAAGCCGAGATTTTGATCTTCGGCGCCGCAATTTTAGCGACGGCGCAACGAAACGAGGCCCAGATTTCGGAAGGGCTCGAAAGCGTCTTCTCCGTATAAGGAACATACTGGCGGGTGTCGAAACCGAGGATTTCAGAGAGGGAACGAGTCGGCGATTTTCCCGTCGCTTTTGGAGTGAAGACTTTGAGATAGAATGCATTCCGCTCGGGTTTCCATAATGTGGGCGGGAGGAGCGCGATTCCGGAAGCTTTGGCTTCAGGAACGGCGGTCGAGACTCCCGCTACTGCAGCCGCCCCCGTTTCGAGATTTCGTATGACCAAACGGCAGCGGTAGGCACCCGGGGGAACGGCCAGGACGGACAACAGATAAGCACCGGACGCACCAACCTTCGTCAAGTCTTCCTCGCTACGGCGGAGCTCGACAATCTCGTCCGACGGATTGAAGACAAGGCTGACGACTTCGACCTTTTTCCCCGCGACGCTGGTGAGTTTATCTTTCGGGATCCGGGCGGCGAAGACGAGGTTCCCGGCCGGGTCCCCCGAGAACGGCAGGGCCGCCATCTCAAACCGATCCGGCGTCTGCGACAGCGGCTTATCGGCCAGGGCCAGGTCCACAAGCTGGATCGTCTTTTCAAGATCGGTATAATCTGAGAACGGCTTCGGGTTGAAATACCCAAACTGGGCGCGGACATCGCAGCCCGGCCGCTTTACCGTCACCCGAATCCTGTGGTATTTCCCGTCCCAGGTTTCGCTAATAGGGTAGCCGAGAACATAATACGAACCGGTCGATACATTAACCTTTTCGACGAATGGTTCATAATTATACATATTGAGCCAGTATTGGCCCCCCGTATCATAAGATGTTTTGGCCAGGGTCCAGGCGCCCGTCAGCCAATCGCTGAGTGTGATCCCACCCGTGTACAAGGCGTGGACCGCGACGTTCGACGTCTGCAGCTCTCTTAACAGGATTTCGTATCGATTAAATTTTGCCGATGTCCCAGGCGGGTACGCCACCGGGTAGGGAATCCCTTCGGAAAAAAGAACAAGATGCTTTTGGCCAGGGATGGAGCGGAGCGCAATGGCCAAGGCAGTGAGACCATCGATATAGTGCAAAGAATGAAGACGCCACATTTCCGCCAGGTCGAGTTGGGGCATTTCGGGCATGGGTTGCGTGTATTTCGTCTCCCCTCGCTCATCGGCAAGACCCGCGGCCTTCAGCTCCCTTTGATATTTATCTTCCAGGTCTTCGAACCGGTCGGTCGAATCACGGAGGCCGATTTTAGAGATGAGCTTGCGGACCCTCTCGTGGTCGGTGGTGAGATAGAGATGGACCTGGAGGCGTTTAAGAAACGAAAAAGAGAGGACTCCGATCTCGTCGGTAGGCAGAATCTGCGTCTCGAGGAAATTCCGGGCTACTTCCCCCATTTTCCGGACACCGGCGGGATTATTGTAGACGAAATCAAAGAAAAGAAAATATTTGCGGTTGAGGAGGCGGGGGGCGGGAAGCGGGGTCGCCGCGACGCGTTCTTCGGCAGGCTTTTCCACGGACGGGAGGGAGAGAAGGTGCTTTTCGAATTCCGTCAGCTTCATCTCCTGGCCGTTATCGGAGAGGACGAAGTCTTCTTTCTTGAGATCCGTTACGGGTTTTCCTTGCTTGTCCAAGACAATGACCTGGATGAGCTTGATGGTTGTCCTGGCTTCGTACTGGAGAGGCTTCTGGGGCCGGACAGCTTCCTGGGGGACGGAGCTTAATTGAGGGGATAGCCCTGCGATGAAAGACAAACAGCCAAGGCAAAGGACAATGACGAAGTGTCTAGTTTTCGTCATGACAAGACTCCGTAATTCCCTGATTTCCTTATAATTATATCATCTGCCTATTAATATGTCATGGCGAGCGACTGGAGGGAGCGTGGAGATCTCATAGGATCTCGGGAGAATCGAACGGGATTGCCGCGCCGCAAGAACGGCTGTCCATGGCCATAGAATATTAATTGCTTCGCTCAAATCGGTCATTATGAAATAAAGACCTCGGTTATCATTTTATGATCTTGGGCTCCGTCTCCACGGTGAAAAACTTGTATTTATCATAGGTCAGATCAATTTCCATTTTTTCTATCGGACCTCGAAAATCAATCCCGGGATAGGCGGCATGGACCATTGAACGCGAAGGAAACATGACGCCGCTCTTCTCAATCCGGTATTCGTGGGTCGTCAAGAAAACGGGCTTGATATTTAAAATGGCGCAGTCGTTCAAAACATCCTCGTAGCCGTCGATCGGTACGCCCTCGATCTCACACTTGATAATCTGCGAGCTTCCCTGGTCGACCCAGATTCTGGCGGACCAGATTCCGTCTTCATTTCCGGACTTGGGCACAGCCTCGATCACATGGGCCCTTTTGCCGTGAATCCTCTCTTCGTCGATAATCCTGAAATTGAACCTCGGCTGCCGGTCTCTGGCCAGCACCCGCAGGGGTGCGAAAAGCGAGCTCAAGCCGGAGAAGCGTTTCTCTTCCAGGATCTTTTTCTGCTCCGCGATTTTACGGCCGTTTTCTTTCAAAATAAATCTCCGCTCGTCGTTTTTCCCGCCTTTCCTGACGATCTGATAGTCGCAAAGAAAGTCTTTCCTCTTTGTCTGTTTCGGGTCCATGATTTGAATAGATTTTCCGACCA
>JAPKZH010000085.1 GCA_026393905.1 Candidatus Aminicenantota bacterium | reverse complement strand
CTCCGGCGCCAAGCAGAACCGCGTCCTCAACACGACGATCCTGGTCAAGGAAAAATCCGAAGTTGTCATTCCGGTGAGCTGCACCGAGCAGGGGAGATGGTCGTATGCGGGACGTGAATTTCGGGACTCGGATACGGTGCTGTCGCCGAAGATAAGGAGCCAGAAAAGCCGGGATGTGGCGACTTCGCTCGAATCGTCCCGCGAGTTCCGGTCGGACCAGGGAACGGTCTGGACCGGGATCCATCGAATGGCTGCGGAGACCAGGGTGGAATCGCGCACCGGCGCCATGAAGGATGTCTATGAAGCCAAAAAAGCCGAGCTTGACGCGTACTTGAACGCTTTTGTTTGTCTGCCTCAACAGAGAGGGCTGATCGTATTTATCGGGGGCGAGGTCGTCGGCTTTGACTTTATCTCGCGGCCGCAGGCCTTCAGCGGGCTGTTCCCGAAATTGGTTAAAAGCTATGCCATGGAAGCATTGGTTGAGGAGCAGAAAAAAGAAGCGGCCAAGGAAGCCGGAGGAAGCGAAGCGGCTTCGGGGGCCGAGCCACCGGCACCCGCCAAAGAAAAAGCCCGCGCTTTCATTGATGAAGCCTCGGCCTGCGAAGAGAAACGATACGAATCCGTCGGCAAGGGCTATGATTACCGGTTCAGCGGAAAAGAGATAGTCGGATCTGCGCTCGCCGTCGATGATAAAGTGATCCATATGGCGTTTTTCCGCATCACGGAGGCCGAGAAGGCCGGCGGCATGGCCTCGACGAGCCACCGTCGACGCTTCAGGGTGTAGCCCGAGAGCCCGCAGACCTTACTTCGGTCAGCCGCAGGCAGGGACTTCCCTTCCCTTGATCTCCGATATTAAGATCGCCCAGGCGCAGCCTACGCCTGGCCGGACTGAGATAGCAGCGAAAGGACAATTCTTCGCGCAGGCGCCGCACTCCATACACAGGTCACGGTCTCCGACTCGAGCCTTTTTGTCCTCGATGGAAAAGACGGCGTGAGGACAAACCTCGCCGCACATCCCGCATCCCGTGCACAGATCGGGGTTATAGGCAAGCGTCGCGACGTTACGGAGATGGCGGTGTTCTCTCATCTTTTTCTCCTTACAGCGCCCGAATCAAAACAATGGCCAAGAAGACAATCCCGATAGAAGCCGAGGCGAGGATCGCCGGCACGGCATATCTCATCTCCTTGAGGACGCCTGAGAGCGATGTATAGGTGGATGATCCGGTGAAGCCCATGGCCAAGAAAGCCGAGATAGCCGGGAGGAGCAGAAAATTGACCAACGCCGGCTGCCAGGACGCCGGTGTAAGCGGGATTAATCCCTGATAGATGTCGACAAACGCCGCCCACATCATCCCCAGCAGCCACCCCTTCCAGGCGAAGGGCCGTCCCGGAATCCAGGGAAGAAGGACTGGGACAAAAAAGCCGCCGATAAGGATCGCTCCCAAATAGGGATACCACCCTTTCCAGGAAAATAAGTGCAGCCCTAAAAGGCTGATGATCCAGAAGACCGCCGTGGCCACGACGAGATATTTAAATGGATTGGTCAGTTCCAAGGCCGTAAGCACGAATCGATCCTTGAGTCCAAATTTCACACGACGCATCTCGGGTGTCGCTTTCATACCGGCAGCTAGAAAATTTTTGATGTCGGCTGCCCTCACGGGCCCATAGATGACTTTGAAACGAGTTCGCCTGGTGACCTCGTGGGCGGCGACGCCCGGGGCTCCAAGCTGGGGGAGAATGAGGGTTCGATGGGTGATGACCCGGCTGAGTCCAGAGTCTTCGATCCGATGCACCAGTTCCTCGGTCCCGAACGTCCCTTTTCCGGCAGCGCACCAGACATTGATCCCTTTAGTATCCAGGACCAGGATCCAGGCATTAAGGCCGGCGAGTTTGCTGCGGAGGGTGTCAAAGCTAAGCTTATAATTTGCAGAAACGAGGACGGGCGAGGCCGGACCTGCGTTTCCGACAGTATAAAGGCCAGGTTTTATTTTATAGCTCATCCGCCCGATCCCGAAACGGACTTTGACCTTGCCCATGATGTTCTGTCGTCCGAGCTTTGTCCGGACGACAGGAATCGAGCCGGCGGGAGTTTCGGCCCCGCGTTCGATCCAATGCTCGGATTCTTCGTGATACTTCTCCTCTTCGCCTTTGCCCGAAGTCCAGCCACAACACTCCGGGCTGCTTTCGCACGAAGGCTGAGTGGCTCTCTGCTCTTCTTTCTCGAAGTCCTTTTTTTGATCCGCATTTGGATTCGCCATGACAAAAACTCCTATCTAACGGAAGTTTCCTTTTCGCTTGAATTTCTATCAACCTCGCGGCAACTTGAGGATTCGTTGTGTTTTCTGACGGCATCAGAGAAAAGCCCTATACATTCAATCACGGGATCCTGCTTTTCTAAGGGAATGAGCTCCACGACTTGAAAGAAGTAGGTGTTGAACCTGGCCTCGATCTCGTCAAACAGTTTTTTCCCTTGCTCAGTGAGCGAGATGGTCACGTAACGACGGTCCTTCTCATTGGTCAGCCGGCTGACAAGGCCAAGAACAACAAGACTCTGGATCATACGACTGAGCGTACTCGTGTCGAGCCCGAAGCTCGAGGCCAAGTCGACGAGCGAAACCTCTCCTTTGTAGCCGACCTCAAGGAGAGTATGACATTGGGCGAGGGTCAGCCCGCAGCAGCCGGCATCGTCGCCGAAAGGGTCATTCATCTGCCGTTCCAGCACCCGCAATTTTTCCCTGAGAAACCTGATTTTTTGGATATCCATGTTTTCAAGACCTCGAATCTAAGAATGCTTTTGATTTCATTATACATTAATTGTTATACAAAATGATTGCAAGTATCAAGTATTATATTTAGCTTCTTCATGATGGCGGAATTTTCCGATTGTAGCGGAAAAGAAATGGTCGGGTCTGCGCTCGCCGTCAATGAAAGAGTCGTCCACATGGCGTTTTTCCGCATCACAGAAGCTGAGAAGGCCGACGGCATGGCCTCGACGGGCAGACGCCGGGGGTTCAGAGTATAGACCGAGAATCCGCCCTGGATTTCTCCGCCCGGTTTATTGAGATCAGTTAAATTGATTGGCAAAAGGAATGTTCAAAGGGCTATCCCGCGATCGCTAAGGTGACGAGCGGATTATTTGTGCAATCGAAAAAGCCGAAAACCGGATCAAAGTTTTGCTTGTAAAACATAGGAAAGGACCTTATAGATAATGAATTATTTTGCCGGGCCATAGACGGCGAGCTTGCGGATGATCGGAGCGCCCGCAGAGCTCAGCGTCCGGAACCAGATTTTCGAGGTCTTGACGGGAGTGAAGCGGTCGATCTTTTTGTGACCGACGGCCGTGCCTTTGACGATTTCCCGCCAGACGCCGTCCGTGAGGGCTTCGATCGTGTAGGCGCGGACGCGCTCTCCTTGACGGATATCTTCCATCGTGATGATGTGGTCGACGATCCGAGCTTTCCCCAGATCGAGCTCAATCGTCTCGCCCTGGCCGGATGTCTCGGCGGTGCTTTTTCCGAAGCGCCGCTGCACTTCGGCGCCGAATTCGGCCGCCCTTTTCGCGTCGGCTTCCGGGATAAGTCCGGTCGGGTCGGGCGTGTGATTGAGGAGGAGGACGGCGCCACGGCCGACGGATTTGTAGTACATATCCATGAGTTGGTCCACGCTTTTCAGCGTATTCGCGTTTTTGGTATTCCAGAACCAGGTGTTGCGGAAGCGGGCGTCGCATTCGAGAGGCATCCAGGCATCGCCGTCGGGCCGGCTTTCGGCGGCCGTGGCCACGCCTGATTTTGCCGCGGCGAGCGGCAGCGAATTCCAGGCCGGATAGGGGGCGATGCCGTCCTCGTTACCCACCCAGCGGATCGTGGCCTGCGGTCCCTGGAAGATCATGGCCTTCGGGACATATTTTTTCAAAAGATCGCCGACATCGATGATGCAGCTTCCGTCGAACCAGACCTCGATCAGTTCGCCGTAGCGGCTGAGGAGTTCCGTGAGCTGCTGCCGATAGATGGCGTTATAGCGCGTTTGTTCGGCCGGGGTTTTGCATCGGCCGCCGACGTCCGCGCCGTGCTTGCGGTCGGCGGGACTGATATAAACGCCCAACTTCATGCCGCGGCAGGATTCGGCGAGCATGGCCATGACGTCGGCCTTGCCGCCGCGCCAGGGAATGCTCTTGACGCTGTAATCGGTGGTCTCCGTCTGCCACCAGCAGAATCCGCCGACGTGCTTGGCCACGAAAATGATGTACTTGGCGCCCATGGATTCGGCGACGCGTACCCATTGGTCGGTATCGAGTTGGGCGGGGTTGATTTTTGCGAGCGGCGTCGAGAGATCGTCGTACTCCTGGTCCTGCCAGGTGTTGGGGGCGAAATGGATGAACATGCCGAGCTCGAGGTCATGCCAGGCGGCCTGCTCAAGAGTGGGAAGGGCGAGGCGAGGAGTCTGGGCGGGGGGGGATGCGGCTTGGGAAGATTGTCCCGCCTGGGCGGCGACCGATAATCCCGCATACGCAGCGGCGATCAGGGAAAATAAAAATAAAATTCCGATTTTTTTCATGCCCACATTCTAACACATTATCTTAGCGCCTTGGCTCCCCCATGAGAATTCTCTTCAAAGAGAACGTCATTTTCTATGCCGACTCAATGGCGGAGAGGACCGCAAAGCCATATTCGTTGACAAAAGCGCGTCCTAATTGTATATTTATTATGTACAATTAAGTTAACTAATAAAATATACAATTAGGAGAGGACCATGATTACGGTCGAAGAAAAAACCACGATCGTGGGGGTCGCGGAGATGAGGAAGGTGATGAAAGAGGTTCTCGAGGAAATCAAGAAAAACAGAGTCGTCTTGACAAAAAGAAACAAGCCTGTCGGCGTTATCCTGGACTATCAAGAGTTCAAGAAAATGGAAGAGCTTGTCGATACTCTTGAAGATTATGTTTTGGGCAGCTTGGCGAAAGAGAGAGCGCTGCGGCGAGACA
>JAPKZH010000165.1 GCA_026393905.1 Candidatus Aminicenantota bacterium | reverse complement strand
TGCAGGCGCCGGTAATCGAAATTTGCACGGACCGCGGGCTGGACATTACGGAAACGCTAGGGGACGGGCGCCCCGAGGCGCGCGCTGTGGACATTTCTCGCGGCCCCCTACTTTTTTTCTTCTTCGGCGACCCCGATGAATCCGTTGGCCGTCATGTCGTCCATGAACGACTTGACATGGTCCTCGGCCTCCTTCTCCGGCACTCCCTCGAATTGGGTTTTCAGGGCGGCGACCATATCCGGGACGCCCTTGCTTCCGTCGCAGAGATGCCAGAGGAAGACGGCAGTCGCGTTGAGCACACGGACCTGGTTCGTATCGGGGTTGAAGAGAAGTGCGCCGTCCTCGTCTTCTTCCCTAAGGACGACATCGGGATTGCGGAGAAATTGACTCATGGAAAATCCTCGCTTGGGCGGAATTGAGATAGCCGCATATTATAGAAGTGATATCGGATATGTCAAGTCGGAGAGGGTTTGACCGTTGATCACTTTTCTCTCCAGAAAATCTGCAATGTGATTGACGATTAGGCTGGTGAGGTTGATCTCAACCGGGCCGGTTTGATAAGATAGGACTGCGGCGGAAGCGGCCATGAAAACGGAGAGGCAAATCGGGAATAGAGCCGGAACATCCAAGGCGGCGCTGTCGGCGAGCGATAGCCGGGCGAATCGGCTTCTTCGCGCGCACGCGCCGCGCCTCATTTATGCAGCGGCCGGCTTGATGTTCCTCTGGCTTTTCCTGGTCATCCCGCGCACCGTTTGGGGAGACACGTATAAAGGCGAGGAGCTTCTCAGACAGATGAGCCTTGCCCCCTGGAAAGTCGGTCCCTTCCGGATCCGTCCCGAAATCATCCTCAGCGATCTTGGGTATGATTCGAATATCTATTCGCAACCGGAGGCAGTCGGGGATTACAGGCTTACGGTCGGGCCGTCCTTTACCGGTTATCTCGCGATCAGGAAGAAAATCGTCCTGAAGCTCTATGAATCGCCCCGCTATGTATACTTTTATGAAACGACCCGAGAGCGGGCCTGGAATAACTACTTCCGCGCAGATGCGAACATTCTCCTGAATAAAATGTTTCTCTCCGCGGGCGCCGCCTGGACGGACGCCCGGGAGCGGTGGAACTATGAAATCGACCTTCGGCCGCGGAGGAAGCAGGCCGACGTCCAAGCCTCAGCACTTTTGCAGATGGGAAAAAAAACCGGTTTTTCCGTGGATATTTCGGCGTCCCGGATCCGCTACGAAAACCTGGAGTTCGAACACTTCCCGATCGCTCAAGAACTCGACCGAGACGAATTCCGCGCCGCTGGCGGTTTTTACCAACAGATGACGCCCCGCATACGCGCGTTCGTCCAACTCGAATACGGCAGGTTCGACTTTCGGAATCCCCTCAACCCGCGCGATGCAGAAACTCGGACGGCGTACGCCGGGTTCGAATTTTCACCCGGGGGCCGGGTCAACGGCCGCGTCCGCCTGGGGTACAAGACGCTCTACCCCTTGAATGGAACCAAGCCTGATTTCCAAGGGCTCGTAGGCGATTCGAGCGTCTCCATTGACATCGCCCGGCCGATCAGGCTGCGCGGCTCCTACCGCCGGGACGTCCAGTTTTCCCTGTGGATCAACGCCCGGTTCTTTATCGAAAACATGGCCGGCGGCGGCCTCTCGCTCTACATCTTCAAACATAAAGTCCGCCTGGACTATGACTATAACCTTGTCCGAAACGCCTACCGGCCTGCCTCCGGGGAAGCGGGCGCAGGGGATTTCAGCATGGCCGATAAATTCACTATGCAATCAGCAGGTCTTTACTTCCGCCTGAAAAAAAACATCGGCCTGGGCATCACGGCGGGCCGATGGGACCGGAAGACAGACCTCATCGGCTGGAACTACGGCTGGCGATCCAAACGCCAATTCGCTAACCTCAACCT
>JAPKZH010000311.1 GCA_026393905.1 Candidatus Aminicenantota bacterium | reverse complement strand
AAGTTGTACCAATATCCCTTGTTGTGGACCTCGTAGAAACGGAAATTCTTGGTGAAGAGGGAAATGATGAACGTGATCGGCGAGATCAGACCGTGCCATAATCCGTACCAGAAACCGGCGGTCTTTCCCTCTTCATTCGGCTTCTTTTCAAGGGCGTTCGGCCCCGGCGCGCAACTGGTGGCGAAAAGCATCAGCGCAAAACAAAAAATAATTCCCCATGTCCATGTCTTTTTCATGATCCCTCCTTTTTAAGTATACGAGGTTTTGCTTTTTTCCGTCAAGGTTCAGACTGTAAGTATCTCCGTTTGTGTGATTTTCTATCGGTGCCGGAATCACCCCCCGGCCCCCTGGGGAACCAGTCCCGTCGGTTCCCCCCGTCGGAAAGCCGACGAGGCCCCCCTCCGCTATGGGGGCCTCAGGGGCGATTTCGACACCTCTTTAAAATCACATCATCATAGAAGATGCTTCAGTGCAGGCTTCTCTTTAAATATTCCTGCCAAAGATCCTCCCGGATGTGGAGGACCAGGATCACGCCGGGCCGCAGGCCGAAGTATTCCGATTGAAATTTATCCCCCAGGAGCGGCTGGAGCTTGCTCGCCTGGTCCTGGTCGGAGATGATCACCGGCGCATCCAAGAGCGTGCCCGTCGCGCCCGCTTCCTGCCAATAGCCGACGCGCTCGAAGCCCCTCAGATACCAGGGCAGAGGCCATGTCTCATAGGGGCCGCAGATGACGTTGATCAGCATTTTTTTGTCGTCGGGGTGGACGGCAGCCACATCGGTCACCCGCTTCACCAGCTTTAAAAAATCTGTGCCGGTCTGGGCATAGACATAGGGATTGGCGGGGTCCGCGTAGAAGACGAAATTCGCCCGATAGCTTTCCAGCCCCAGGTGATAAGTTCCTGCGGCCAGGACGAGGAGGACGAGCGCTTTGATCGGGATCTTGGCGAACAGGCCGAGAAGAAACGCGGCGCCGATTCCGGCGAGAATGATAAACCCTGCGTAAAACGGAAGGAGGTTCCAAGGTGTCTTATAGGGGATTATGGAGAAAACGGCCGCAGAGGAGAGGGTGTAAAGAAAAATGAACCTGGCCGGAGAAGGAACGGCCTGCTTTTGCCGGCGCGGCACAAAGGCAGACACGATTCCCACCAGGGCCAACGCCAGGATAAGCGCTTCGCTCCACAGCGGTCCTCGGCCGGATTTTGAATAGACCAGCAGCTTGAAATAGTACGGCCAGGGTTGGATGTGGAAACCGGCCCCCCCGCTTTTCTCGAAGTAAGTTTTGAAGGCTGCCAAGGAATCCCAGATCCCTTGTCGGTTCTTGAGAAAAGAGGTGAAAAAAGCGGCCGCCGCGAGAAAGGCGACGCTGAGGCCAAGGAAGAAATTGGCAAAGCCCGGGGCGATGAAATGATAGGGAGTCTGGGGCTTGATTTTCTGAAAGACCATCGTCAGAATGAGGGCCAGCCCGGCTGCGGCAAAAACGATCACGGATGTTTCTTTGGTGGCATACATCATGCCGGCGCATAGGCCGGCCGACAGGGCCCATGCCGTCCAGGGATAGAGCAGATATCGCCAGAGCGAGCCCAAAAATCCTATGACAAAAAACACAAACAGCATCTCTTGGATATAAAAGCGGCTGTAATAGACCATGGCCGGGGAGAGCGCCGCAAAAAGGCCGGCGAAGAAAACGGCAGTCCGGCCCATCCCCTTGACGAAGAGAAGCAGGAGAAGGAGGACCCCGGCGCCAAACAGCGCGGGCAATAGACGGAGTATGACCTCGTCCAGCGAAGCCAAGGTCGTTTTGGAGAAGGCCCAGGCCAGGGGAAGCGTCAGATAATAGAGGCTTGGCCCGTGATGGTCGCTCGGATCATAACGATATTCGCCTTTTTCGAGCAGCCGCCCGAACTTTACGGCCTGGTTGGCCTCGTCATGGTGCATGGGCCGCAGGTCGAGCCCGAGCAGGCGAAAGAGAAGCGCCCCGACAACGATGATGAAAAAAAGCCCGCGGAAGGCGGCTTTGTTCATTTGGCCGGCGCGCCGTAAACCTCCACTTCCACATAGTGGTTCATGTCATTGGACGTGTTGCCGTTGCTGTAGAGACGGACGTAGCGCGCCTTGGCGCCCTTGGGATCGATCAGGCGGCCTTCGTTGGTCTCGATGTATTCTTTATCCTTGCCGATCCCGAGGCCGGAGGTGTTGTCATGGTCGTTGTTGAAGACCGTCGTCACCCCCTTGATGAAGTCCTTGTCATCCGAAACCTGGACGACGACATCGCGGAAGACGCGGGCCTGGCTGTGATAGTGCCAGACCAGGATGGCGTTCAGATTGAATTCCCCCTTGAGGTCGATCTGTACCCACTGCTTTCCCGGTCCGAGCTCGACGAAGTAGCCGTCCTCGCCGGATTTTTCGGCGTCCGTGACAAAGGAAAGCTCGCCGATCACGGGCTGCATGTCGCTCGAAGTCACCGCTTTTTTCAAAGAGACGAGGGCCGTGCCCTTAGGGACAAAAAACGGCCCGCGGGGTTTTCCGGTAATGACCTCCAGGTTCGTCGTCTTGATGTTCCTGGGAGTTCCGATGAACATGGGTTTGGGAAGCTGGAGCTTCAGCTCTTCCTTGCCTTGGTCCTGAGACTGGGAGAGGGCAGCCGTGCCCAGGCAGATGAGAACAAGCGGACCGGCCAGGATGATTGCC
>JAPKZH010000631.1 GCA_026393905.1 Candidatus Aminicenantota bacterium | reverse complement strand
CAATAGAAGGGAATAAAAAGATGAGCCCCTCTAGTGTGAATTAGCCAGCGGGATGAACCTGTCGAGCTCGAGAAATGATCAAAAAGGTCCTCGAAGAAAAAATCAAAGAATACTCGATCGCCAGCGTGATCGACCAATTTATTCAAATTATACATATTGATAATTATATTGACAAATCGTATATTTCTTTTATAATAGGCGTATGATTCCCCGAGAAGCTTCTTCCTCGTTGTTAACCTTAGCCAAGGGCTTCCCAATTGTTGCCGTAACGGGGCCTCGGCAATCCGGAAAGACGACACTTGTCCGGGCTGTTTTTTCCGATAAGCCTTACATATCACTAGAAGAGCCGGACAAACTGGAACTCGCCGCCGGAGATCCCCGGGGCTTCCTGAGAAATTTCCAAGATGGCGCGGTCATCGACGAGGCCCAAAGATTTCCCGCCCTGTTCTCTTATCTCCAGGTTATAGTGGATGAGAAAAAGAAGCCGGGATTATTCATTCTGACCGGCTCTCAGAATTTCGGGCTTCTGGAGAGCCTCAGTCAAACGCTGGCGGGACGCGTAGCAGTCGTTCAACTTCTCCCGTTTTCCATATCGGAGCTCGTCCTCGCCGGTATTCTGCCTCACGAATTGAGCGACGTCCTTTTCCAAGGCTTATATCCTCCCCTTTACGACCGCGACCTGGCACCTGCTCAATGGCTGGCCAACTATGTAATGACTTATCTCGAGCGAGATGTCAGGAATCTCCTCCGTGTCAGGGATTTGGGCCTCTTTCAGAAATTTCTCCGGATGTGCGCTGCGCGAACGGGGCAACTCCTCAATCTTTCCGCCCTGGCCGCTGACTGCGGCATCACCCATAACACCGCCCAGAGCTGGCTTTCGGTGCTTGAGACGAGCTACATTATCGTCCTGCTCAGACCGCATCACCGGAACTTCGGCAAAAGGCTGGTCAAATCCCCCAAGCTGTACTTTACCGACACCGGCCTCGCCGCCTGGCTGCTGAACGTCCAAGGCCCTGACCATTTGGCCGTTCATCCTCTGCGCGGCGGATTGTTCGAAAGCCTGATCGTCGGCGAGCTCCTGAAGAGCCGCTTCAATAGGGGCCTCGCCTCAAACCTCTATTTTTGGAGGAACAACCTGGGCGACGAGATTGATGTCCTGCTCGATCAGGGAACGCGGCTCGTCCCCGTGGAGATCAAGTCCGGTGAAACCGTTCACGCGGACATCTTCAAGGGCCTCTTGAAATGGAGAAAATTCACGGGCGATTCCGATTCGCCCGCCCATGTTGTTTACGGCGGCGATGAAGCCTTATCCTCGAGGGGCGTCGATATCACTCCCTGGCGGGAAACCGCCCGAGCCATCAAGAATTGAAGCCAATCGAGGCTGACGAAGCTCACTCCCTGAGATGGCTATTCAGATTCTTTAAGAAACCTATTTTCTCCGCGACGGAGCCGTCCCTATCTGTCATCGTGCGGACCGAAGGCTATTTGGGGGGGGCTAGAGGTCGAGCGTTTTCAGCCTTCTCTCTTTTCTGCCGGGTTGATTCTCGGGAAGGCCATGTGGTAGAGTTTTAAGTAAGGCCGGAAAGAAATACGTGTTGTCACGAAAAATAATGCGCCATATCCCCGGCTTGACCGGGATGACTCTATTTTTCTTTGCTGGGCTGCCGTTCATCCTTCCGGGGCTGAATTTCTCCCAGGAAGCCCAAGTGGCCGAGGTCAAGATTAAATCTCAGACGATGGAGCGCAGCCAGGACCGCATCATCGCCACCGGCAACCCCGTCGAGGTCGAATACCGCGGCCTCAAGCTTTTTGCCGACCGCGTCGAGCTCGACACCAAGACAAAAGACGTCTTCGCCGTGGGCATCGGCCGCGATGTAATCCTCCAGCTGCCGGATGAAACGATCAGCGCGAAAAGCATTTTCTTCAACCTCGATAACGCCAAGGGCAAATTCGAACAGGCGGTCGGGCTGCTCCAGCCCTCGATCCGCTATCAGGCCGCCTCCATCGAGCGCAAAGACGAGAACCTCTACAGCTTCGGCCGGAGCGAGTTCACGTCATGCTCGCAGCCCGTCCCGCGCTGGAAGTTTTCCTGCGCCAGGGCCAACTTCAAAAAGGGCGATTATATGGAAATGTGGGGCGCCGTCTTTTCCATCAAGAAGGTTCCCATCTTCTATCTTCCCTACATGCGCTACCCGCTCGACCAGGAGCGGGCGACGGGATTCCTGATGCCGCAGCTGGGATTCTCGGGGGCGAAAGGCATGTTCTATGCGCAGAGCTTCTACTGGGCCATGGCCCGGAACATGGATGCCACGTTCAGCCTGAATTATTATGGCAAGCGCGGAGTCGGAGGAGGGACCGAGTACAGGTATTTGTTTTCGGGGGGAACCGGCGGGTCGCTGAATCTCTTTTATTTTCTCTTTAATAAAGAGGAAGGATCGAGTGGAACGGCCGGAACAAGCCCGTCCAATGCTTATCTCATCCGATGGAGCCACAACCAGCTCCTGCCGTTTGGGTTCAGCCTGGTGGCCGATGTGGATTACCAGAGCAGCTATGAGTTTTTGCGGGAGTTCGACAACAATTTCCAGCGGGCCGTTGTTTCCAACCGCCGCTCGCAGGTCTATCTTTCCAAGGCCTGGCCGGGGATCAATCTGAACGTCAGGGCCTCACGGTTCGAGACGAATTATCCGACCTCTGGGAGCGCCGGTGATTCGATCGTCACATATTATCTGCCCCAGATCACCCTCAACTCGTTCAAGATGAAACTGTTCAGCCCGGTGTATTTTTCTTTCTCGAGCTCATTCAACAGCTGGCAGTATGGCTGGCAATCGGATTACGACGCCGGCCGGGAGTGGCGTATCCAGAACCTCACCTTCAACCCGGTGATCAGCCTGCCGTTCGCGGGTATCCCATGGCTGACGGCGAACCTGGCCGCATCGGGAAACCTGAACTATTATTGGCAGAGTTATCAATTGGCGGCGGGAGGCGGTGTCATGCGGCAGGGTGGCCGGCCGGTAACCGTCAATGAGCCCATTTTTGCCCGTAATTTCGGCCTCAGCCTCGAGCTGATCGGGCCGGTGTTTTATAGAATCTTTGATATGGGCAAGAGCGAGGAAAAGGGCAAAAGCGCGCCCACGGAGGCTCAAAAGAAAGCTTCAGACCAGCCCGCAGCCCAGACAGCCCAAGGGGCGGGCGCGGATCAAGCCCCCGGCGCCGAGTCCGCCCAGGAGAGTACGGCCCTCCGCATCAAGCACATTATTGAGCCGAGCGTCGCCTATCGCTATGAAAGTCCTGTCGCGGACAGGGACCGGATCATCGCGCCGTACGGGTTTTTCCGATACCATCAGATCAGCTACAGCCTGGCCAACCGCGTCCTGATCAAGCAGGAAAAGATGCCGAGAGAAATTTTCACTTGGATTGTCCGACAAACGTACTACCTGGCGGCCGAAGACAGCCCGAACAGCCTGTTTCTGGTGGACGGGAAAGTGCCGGAATTTTCCGAGGTCAGCAGCTATTTGCGGTTTTATCCGGCGGGGAGATACAGCATCGATTTCACGGCCAACTACAATCCCTATCACAAGACGCTGTCGAGCATCCGGCTCGGAGCGCAGTTGGGGACAGAGGCAGACCCGATGTTTCTCCATGTCAGCTGGTTTAAAAGCATCAATGCCTGGTCTTTGGGCGGGGAAGGCATCAATTACTCCCTTTGGGACCGGCACCAGATCAATTTTTTCGGCGGCCTGAAGATCCCCAAGTGGTCACTGGAGGCGCTGGGAGAGGCGGATTTCAACATTGTCGAAAGGAAGATGCTCTACCTGGCAGGGAGCGTCGCCTATCATTACCAATGCCTGGACCTGAGGGCGGAGATGCGGGTGTATTATTTCAGGGAGCGCCCGGAAACGCAGTTCCGGATCTCGTTCGGGCTGGGGAATATCGGGAAGACCACGGATTTCCTGGGCGGAATGGGGTTTTGAGGCAGAACCGGTTGGAATTTGTCCCCTTTTTTCATAAAATGAGAGCGTTGAGATGATCGCCGAGTTTTTATCATCAGAAAGGAACGTGCCATGAAAGGACTGATTCTCAGCGGAGGAAAAGGGACGAGGCTGCGGCCGCTGACGTTCACCCAGGCTAAGCAGCTGGTGCCGGTGGCCAACAAGCCGGTCTTGTTTTACGGAATCGAGGCCTTGCGGGATGCCGGCGTGAAGGAGATCGGGATCGTGGTCGGCGATACGAAAGAAGAGATCACGGCGGCGGTGGGAGACGGATCGGCCTGGGGCATCAAGATCAGCTATATCGAACAAGAGGCGCCGCTGGGATTGGCGCACGCCGTGAA
>JAPKZH010000540.1 GCA_026393905.1 Candidatus Aminicenantota bacterium | reverse complement strand
GGGAATGATCCGGGGACGGCTGAAGCGACCATGGAGGATTTAGCCTTCCCGAGCCTTCCTTCTAGGGCAGCCGGCTCGGAAGTAGCCGGCCGGCGAAGTTGTCTGAGCTTCCCGGCGAACGTCCGTAAAATCGAGGCCGGGAAGCGAGTTCTGAGCCGCCGAGAAGGAGGGCTCGGGAACGGCGTGAAAAACCCGGATCGGGAGCGAGGCCGTTTCCGGATCGTTCCCCAGACAATTTTACCCCACGCAAAATGGAAGAGACCCTCCTAAATTTAAAATTATTGAATCTTCTTCGCGGTCAATTCGAAATCCTGCTGCCACAACACCAGGCCGGTCACGCTTCCCTGGTTATCCTTCAGGAATTGGATCCGGATAAAAGGGTCGATGGAGAAAAAGAGCGTCTCGCCCTCGACATAAAATTTTGTCAGCGCCTGACCGGTCGGCTGGACGACCAAATAATAATCCTGGTAGGCCACGTTGAGAACATAGTCCGGGTTGACTTCATACCTGCCGACATATTGCCGAACGATGGACGGATCGAGCCTGTAAAGAGGTTTTTCCTGGGGCTTGAAATGCGGCCACTCATAGGCGGCCGAAAGCGCCCGGAGAATTTCTTCGACGAGCAGCATGCCGTTGTCGCTGTTGGTCATGATTACGGCGCCCTGTCCCCTGACCGGGTAAAAGATGGCGTAGCAGACAAACCCGTCCGTTTTTCCGCGGATGTTGAAATTGATGTCGTCAACGGCGCCTTCCACGGAAAAACCAAAGGCAAAACTTTCCTTTTGGGGACTGAGCATGGCCCTGGCGGTGGCGGGGGCGAGGACTTTTGAGGAGGTGTCCGTTGCCGCCTTCAGGAGCTCAAGAAAAAAAACGGCAAAATCAGAGGGGGTCGTCCAGAGGCCCTTGGCCGCCGTTCCAGGATAAAGACGCCAGCCGCCTTCGATGAGCCGGCCATCCCGCAGATGGCCTGATGCCGTCCTGGCCGGCCCTCCCGAGGGATGTTGAACATCGAACGTGCTGTTTGTCATGCCGAGCGGGGCGAAGACGATTTCTTTAGCCACGGCGGCAAAGGGCTTATTCTCGACATCCGTGAGAACCTGCTCGAGAACGATATACCCGGATTCTGAAGCGTGGGGTCGAGATCCCGGCTTGAAACCCGTCCAGACCGGGGCATTCTTAGCCGGCTTTTCGCCGCTCAGGACTTGCTGCAGGCTGGGAAACGGTTCTTGCCCCGAATACCCTTCGAAAATCCGGTCCGACAACCCTGAGCTGTGGGTCAGCAGTTGGCGCAACGTGATCTTGTTTTTGGACCCGGGAGCCGGCGGAGGAAACATCCAAGTCCGAAGGTAGGCGGCGACATCCGCATCGAGGTCGAGTGTCCCTTTTTCCACGAGGTACAGAGCCACGGCCGCGGCAATCGCCTGGCCGAAAGCCCCGCCCTGAAAAGGAAGGTCCGGCGGGACCAGCTCATGGGTTTGAACGTCGGCCACTCCATACGCTTTGGACCATTCGATCCCCTTTTTATCAATGACAGCCAAGCTGAGGCCGGGGACTTTATAAAACTGCATGCGCTCTTCCAGGCTGAGCTTTTCCGGCTTCTGGCCCTTGATGAAGACGCCCCGGAGCAGGCCGCCCTCCGTGGATTTGATCCTTTTCCGAGTGAGGGATTTCTGTGTATTGCAGCCGGTCAAGAGGAGAGCGAGAAGGATGGTCAGCCCAGCTATTTTCTCTTTGGAAGTGAGCCTTTTTAGCATTTTCTTAGCTCCCTTTTTTTGCAGCCGCTATCTCAACCTTCATTTATTTCAAGCGGACATTGTCGATTGTCAGGGCAAACTTGCCCGGGTCGTTGGAGGCGCCGATGAAAATGCCCATGATTTCAAAGCTCAGAACTCCAAATTCCTCAAATGAGAACGTATACTCCTTCCATTCCGGCCCGACGGTGAAGGTTTTCGCGGCCGGGACAAATCCCATGCCCTGGGAAAAGATCATCACGGCAAACGTTTTCCCCTCGCCTTTGGCCCAAAAGCTGATCGCCTTCTTGAAAGAAATGTTGGCCGGGGCCATCGTGGTCTTGCCTGGAGAAAACAGGACTCCGGCCCAAGTGATCGCCGCTCCCGGGATAATCTCTCCGGTTATCTGCATCGCGCCTTTGCTTCCCTCGGCCCCGTCCGACACCCGTTCGAACTGGGCTTTGGACTTGCCGCCGGCAAAGGCGTCCGTCGAGCCCATCCAACCCGCGCCGAAATTAGAGGCGATCTTATCTCCCTCGAAATCGCTGATCCAGCCCGATTCTGAGTATTCGGGGGCAGGAGCTTGCTTCATCCGTTCGACTTTTGCTTTGACGCCGGCGACTTCCTCCCGCCAAGCCTCTCTGTTCACCCGAATTCCCTCTTTCCAGATGCCTTCGATCTTGCGGGTGGCCGTGATATCGACGCTGGGATCGCCGTTGACGAGAAGAAGGTCGGCCGCATACCCCTCTTTAATATGCCCGCGGCCCTGGATCTCGAACCTGTCCGCCGCGGCCGACGTCGCGGCTGTCAACGCCTCGATGGGAGTCAGCCCGGCTTTCGTCATGAGGACAAGCTCTCGGTGTAGGCTCGCCCCGAAGAGCGTTCCCGGATTGGGAGAGTCGGTCCCGGCTATAATCGTGACGCCGGCGTCTTTGAGCAGACGGAGGGCCTTTTCCGCGGCCGCATAATTCGCTTCGCTTGTCTTGAAGGAATAGCTGCCTTTGAGGCTTTGAACATCATTCGGCTTCAGGTAAGGAACGAGATCGGCATCTTGAGCCATGCTGCCGGCATCGTACATCCCGGCCAAGGTCCGCAGAACGCTGAAGGTCGGGATCACGAAGGCCTTCTTGCTTGAGACCAGCTTTCCGAAACCTGGGTCAGAGGCGTTGTCGAAAAAGAGATGGGCCAGTCCGTCCACGCCCGCGTTCAGCGCGTCCTCGCAGTTTTTGAGCGACGCCGCGTGGATCACGGCGATCTTCCCTTTTTTATGGGCGGCGCCGATGAGCGCGGCGACGATCTCATTGCTGAGTGTAGGCCTTAACAGGCCGTAGATCGTCCAGTCGTCCTGGATGATCTTGATGAAATCCGAGCCGTCGGCGACCCGGGCTTCGACAAAACCGGCCGCTTGGGCCGGACCGGTCAAGGTCGGGATGGCTAGCCCCATCTGCGTTCCGTGCCCGCCGGGCGCAGTGGCCAGGGTTCCGGCAGAGATCAGGTAGGCCATGTCCCGCGCTTTCCCCTCGGCCTGCGTCGTCTTGATGTCTTTCATGGTTTTGGCATCCATGAACATATCGACGACCGTCGTCACTCCGAAGACGAGAGCCTGTCTGAGTTGGTCCAGGCTCCAGACATGGACATGGGCATCGATCAGCCCGGGCAAGAGCGTTTTCCCCGCCGCCTCGATGACTTCGGCGCCGGCTGGAATGACGACATTGGCCCCACAGGCAGCGATCTTGCCGCCGCTGATCAGGACGGTCCCGGCAGGGATGATTTTCGCCCCGTCAAAAATACGGACGTTTTTTATGGCCGTGACGTTCGAAGTCTTTTGAGCATCCAGGTTGACCCAGGCGACGGCCATGAGTAGAAGCGCAAAAAGGAGATTTAAAAAGGGCCGCGGTAAGATGTCTTTACGGGCTTTCATGGCGAGTTACTCCTTCCTCTCTAATATCAACGTAATAATTAAAATGACATCCCCGTTCGGGCGGCGCTTAGGCCGCCCGCAGCCCCCGGGCCCCGGGGAACCAGTCCCGTCGGTTCCCCCCGCCGGAAAAGCCGACGGGGCCCCCCACCCCGACGGGGACTTGAGGGCGGCCTAAGCGTCGCCCATACATTGTCACTTTATTTATTGCGTTTGTATTAGTTTTTCTTGATCCAGGCCGCGATGTCGATGATGACATACTCGGCCACGCTGCCGTGGATTTGGAGATATTCGTTGGGCGTCGGAATCCCTTGGCCCTCAAAGAAGAGATGATTCAGCTTGGGATAGAGTTTGAAAGCCGTATTCTCTTTCGGAGCGAGGGCCTTTTTCCAGTTTTTAAAATCCTCGGCGGTTACTTGATAATCGCGGCTCCCCTGCAGGACAAGGACCGGCCGGCTGATTTTCAGGGCCGCCCCGGGGGGATCATAGCCGCGAAGGTCGAGCCAGTATTTTGGCGAAGCGTTCAAGATCTTCATTTCGGAAGCGGCATCGGCCTCCTTGAGCGCCTTGATTTTCTCGCCCTGGGCCTTTGCCTCGTCGATCTGCTTTTTATCCTCTTCGGAGATGGCGCCGTCGAGGCTGACGAGGTAGCTGATCTGTTTGACATAGGCATCTTCCAGCGGCCGGGTCAATCCGGCCATGATGATGAACCCGGCGATGCCGAGGTCCCGGCCGGCTTCGGCAATCCGAGGGATGAGCATGCCGCCCAGGCTGTGGCCGAGCACAAAAATCCGCTTCGTGTCGATCCCGGCCGTGGCCTGGAGGAGCCGGACGGCATCCACCGCGTCGTCTACAGACTCTTCCTTGACCGTGAACGAAGCGGCGATCGTCTTATCCACCACGATCTTCGGCCCGTAGACCCTCGTCCTTTTTTCGTAGCGGAGGACCGCGATATTGTGCGAAGCCAGCCCCCAGGCGATGTCTTTGAAGGGCTTGTTGGGGCCGATCGTTTCATCCCGGTCGTTGGGGCCCGAGCCGTGGACAAGCACGAGCGCCGGAAACGGACCCTCTCCTTTGGGAATCGTCAGCGTTCCCGGCAGCTGCCAGTCGCCGCTGCCGACCACGATGTCTTTTTCCTCGAAGAAATCGGGATTGGCGTATTTGGGGGGCTCGTACTTGGCCGGCGGAAGGGAAGGGATAAACTGAAAGCCGGCGATCTTTTTATTCTTGTCGAACACCACCCGGGCATCCATAGTGACTTTCTCGAATTCGCAGGTCACCAGGGCGATGGAATAGGGCCCCAGCTCCTCGCGCCTGGCTGCCGCCTGCTTTTTAAAAGCGCCGAACATGCCCGGGACCTGTTTCCAAAATTCCGCCAATTTATCCGGGCCCGAAACCCTCATCATCGTCTGGTCAAAATCCCGGACCGCCGCCTGAAAGTCATTGTTGCTCAAGGCTTCCAGGAACTGCCTGGCTTTGACGATGAGTTCGTCCTCCGGCGGAGCGTCTTGCACCCGTGCCCGGGCCGCAGCCAGTCCTAAAATCAGCAAGGATGAAAAGACGGCGATGATCTTCTTCATCAGGACATTCTCCTTGGAAAAGCCGTCCCTTATTTTAATTCCAAAGCCCCCGTCGATTCAAACTAAAAGGACGCACTGTAAGCATTTTCATTTGCATGATTTTCAATCGGTGCCGGTATCGCCCCCGAAGCCCCCGTAGCGGAGGGGGGCCCCGGCGGCTTTTCGACGGGGGGAACCGACGGGACTGGTTCCCCAGGGGGCGGGGGGCGATACCGGCACCGATTGAAAATCACATATTTGGATGCTTCCAAATTCACTTCGACGTTGGTGATCGAGCCAATGAAGGATAGGCCGTCGAAATCGTTCCCTCGGATCCGAAAATTCTAGGAATCTTTGCGGCGCAGAAAATCGAAGAGCAGGAAGAGGTTGACGCCTGAGGACACGATGAACAGAATATAAAAGCCGAGGTCCATCCTATTGATGACGCCCAGCAGCAGCATCAGGAAGATCATCCAGGACCTGTTCTCCCCAGCATTGCCTTTGGCCAAATCTCGGCGATAGCTTTTGATTAAATAATAGAGGCAGATCTGCAGGAAATAGAGCGCGATCGTGATGAAACCGAGGATGAGCAGGTCGAGCCGGGCGCTATAGAAAAAATAACCGAGGGTGTAGCCCATCATCAAAAAAAATTCGCT
>JAPKZH010000234.1 GCA_026393905.1 Candidatus Aminicenantota bacterium | reverse complement strand
TTTCTTCTGTCCATATTTCTCCCCAAAATTTGGCTTTTGATTCTATCAGAAGTGCCGATCAAAGGGCAAGGCGGATCAATAATACCTGTCCATCATCCTATACTGGATCGCCTCGGAGAGATGGGTCGGGCTGATGTTTTCCTCATCGGCCAAATCCGCCACGGTCCTGGCCACCTTGAGCGAGCGGTCGTAAGCCCGGGCGCTGAAGCCCAGGCGCGTCACCGCCATCTCCAGAAGCTTCTCCCCTTCCCGGTCAATTCGGCAAAAGGCTTTCACTTCCTTCGGTCCCATCTGGGCGTTGGCATAAATTTTTATTCCACGAAATCTTTCAAGTTGAATTCGCCGCGCCCGGCAGACCCTCTCCTTTATGGCCTCCGAGCTTTCGCTCTCAACTCTCGAAATAATATCCCTGAATTTAACCTCCGGCACTTCGACTTGAATATCGATCCGGTCGAGCAGCGGGCCGGAGATCTTCGAGTAATACTTGTTTCTCTGGGCCTCCGTGCAATCAGCCTGCTCCCTTGCCAGTCCCCGGAACACATCCTCGCAGGGTTGCGTTGCCTTCTTGCCATTTGACTTTAAAGGCGGCGAAACCGGTCCATAGGGAGAAATACCCTGATATTTGCCGAACTTGGGGCGACTGGATCAAGTGCCGAAGGCTTGATTTGAAGCTCTCAAAAGCCCAACTTTCCCTCAGGTTTAATGTTGACGACGTTACGATATATCTCTGGGAGCATAATCAGGTTCAGCCCTCTTTGGCCCAGATTCCGAAGATTCTGGAGTTCTTGGGCTATAACCCTTTCGAATCCAAAGTCGAGCATCTGGCCGACAAGATAAAGGCTTATAGACGAGTCCACGGCCTATCTCAGAAGAAGCTCGCCCAACAGTTGGGAATCGATAAATCGACGTTGGCCGGGTGGGAAAGAGGAGAGCACCAACCGACTAAAAAACTTTTTAGCAAGCTAGCTTCTGTCTTTGCTGCTTTTCCTTCATCTGCTTCAAAGCTCCAAGGATAGCTTAGGCGACCGGCTCCACATTTTGTTTTTCCTGCTTCTTTCGCTGGCTGATGCTAGGTCTTAGCTTTCTATATCTTGATTCGTTCTGTTTTTGCCTATCTTGCTACTTTCATAACTATCGGACTAGCGATCGTAGGAAACGAGGACCCTGTGTCAGCTATGTTGGCCTGGGCCTGTTCGGTGATGAACCCCAATAGCACTTTCCTTAACAGCGTCTTATAATGGTTTTGAGACATCGTAGTAAAATTCCTCCTCTCATTCGATTTGCCGATCGAAGAGAGTTTACGATGGCTCCTCCTTCAGAGCAATTTGCGAACATTACTGTACACTACCCACTTCACACCTTCTATTCCCCTCTTTTCTGTCCAAACAAAGGGGGGAAGTTCACAGACAGAGAGAGAGGGGGGGGACGATGATCGGCGGGAAAAGGACCGAAATATGCCCTTTATATTAGCGGCTCACATGTCTTACAGTCATAGACATCTTGGGAAATGCAATAAATCTT
>JAPKZH010000298.1 GCA_026393905.1 Candidatus Aminicenantota bacterium | reverse complement strand
GGACGATGCCTTTACCGTGGGCTTCGTCGAGACCATCGGCGATCTGGATGGCGATCTCCAGGGCCGCGCCGGCTGTTAGCGGCCTCTTATTGATCTTGTCCCTGAGGGTCTCTCCTTCCACGTACTCCATGGCGATGTAGGGACGCTCTTCGCTCTCGCCGACCTCGTGGATGACGCAGATGTTCGGATGGGACAGGGCTGCAGCCGCCTGGGCCTCGATGAGGAACCGCTCCCTGAGCTCGGCGGAATCAGCCAGATGTGGGGGAAGGAACTTCAGGGCAACATCGCGCTTGAGCCTGATATCTTCGGCCCTGTAGACGATCCCCATCCCGCCCCGCCCGATTTCCTCAACGATCCGGTACTTTCCGTCGACAAGGCTGTCTCTCGAGATGACGGGAAGAGGGGTGGCCAGGGTTTTCGTCAGGGAGGCCTGCTCAGGCCCCGCCTTTCCTAGGGGCGTAGCGCAGTTGCTGCAGAACCGCGAGTTTTTCTTGATCTCGGCATGACAATTCGGGCATTCCATGGCACCTCCACCGTCCCTATGCTCGGATATTATCACCGCTGGAGCGGCCGGTCAACCGCGAAACACGATCTCTCAGCTGTGCCCAAATTGTGCCCAAAATATGTCAGAAATATCAAAAACTATCAAAATACGTCGAAATTCGAAGGGTCCAAAAAACGAGCGCCCTACAGGGGAAATCAATTATTTTCTGCGCCTTAGCTTTTTCCGCTGCTTCTTACACACGGTAGAAGTCAGGGTGTTCAAATCCTCTATCGCCCATCCTTTCCCAAAACGTCAACCGGCATCCCCTCCTAAATTCTAGGAGGGGTTGGGGAGATTAAGATATTTAAAAAAATTCTTGGGGACGTTTTGGGCATTTGACGCCGTCGATTCCCCCCTGATTCTCAAGGGGGATAAGGGGGGTTATTTATTTCTAGATAAATTCTTAAAGGCGTTTCGGGTTTTACGCAATCCCACGACCCCGCAAAATAGCAGGTGTGCCCAAAAGTGTGCCCATTTTCGGGCCGGGGAGCTGGCCGACGACGTGGTGGAGATGCCTTTCGCTGAGGTGGGAATATATCTCCGTCGTCCTGATCGACTTGTGGCCTAAGAGCATCTGGACGGCCCGGATGTTGCCCGTCCTCATCATCAGATAGCTCGCGAACGTGTGCCGCCAGGTGTGAAGGTTCGCATTCGCAATGCCCAACCTTTCCAATTGACCACGTCCGAAGCCGGCTGTATCATCCTTTCGTGATGGGAGGCTCCCGTTCCGAGCCTTCAGGACAGGGATCCCGTGAGGCGAGGGGGGAAAAAGCGGACTCCCCTTCCGGGGCATCTCCGGCAACGGAGATGTCGAATGGACGAGGAACGCGCAGGGGGCCGACGGGGATCCGCGAGAGAGGCGTTCGAGCGAAGGATTTCTCGCCAAGGACGCGACATACCTTTTGACGGCTCATGTCGGCCGGATGGCCAGAGCCGCGACGAAACGAATGGGTGCCGAGTACGAAGACGATCTGGAGTTGGCCAGGCGCGTGTCGCTGGGGGACGTGGACGCGTTCAACAAGTTCTATGCGCACCATGCCGATCTGGTGTTCGGATTCATCTTTCACCAGCTGAACGGCGCGCGAACGGACGCGGAGGAAATTTGGCAGGATACGTTCGTGGCCGCGATCCGTATGCTTCCGTCCTACCAAGGGCAAGGCCGGCTGCTCTCATGGCTATGCGGCATCGCCCGGCACAAGGTTGCGGACTACTGGCGACGACGGAATGTAACCGGCAGTTCAGCGCTGACTGCGTTGCCGGCGGACCTGCGGGAGTTGATGGATAGCGGCCCGCTGCCGGACGAAGTGCTGAACCGATCGGCGCTGCGCGTCCGCCTCATCGAAGCCCTGGCAGAGTTGCCCGACGACTATCGCTTCGCACTGCTCGCCCGTTACGCGGAGGAATGTTCGGTTGAGGACGTCGCCCGGCAATTGGGGCGCAGCTATAAGGCCGCGGAATCCCTGCTGTCCCGGGCGAAAGCGGCCTTGCGTGCGGTTCTGAGTGGCCGGAAGGAGGATTTCGAATGAACCAGCAAGAATCACCGTTTGACCGGAACCTGGAACGGTTGATCCGCGCGAGTTTCGGACCGGATGCGCGGTTGACGCCGTCGGCGCGAGAACAACTCCATCAGCGACTCTCCGCTGCTTTGCGCGAAACGCGCCGGCCGAGGGAATTCCCGGCGGGGATTCTGGCCCTGTTCAGCAGTCTTGTTCTCTTGCTGGCCGCAACGAACGTTCTCTCGATATGGGACACGAGCGTACGACTGCCATTGAGTTTCGCGTTGAACCCGGTTGGACTCCTTGTCCTCGTGAACCTGGCCTGTCTGCCAATCGCCAGCCTCGTCATCATCTTACGGAGGAAATCATGTCCGAGAACCTGAAACGTCGGTTGCCCGTTGCGGCCGCGATCTCTGTTTTGGCCGCCCTTACAGGCTTCATCGTCGTCAGCCAAGCACACCGTCGGGTGTCGTTTGATTCGGGCGAGACACGCCGGACCGTGGATGCCGCCGTGTCCGAGCTGCAGGCGATGCGGCCAAGTTCGCTTGACGATCCGCCGTTCCGAGAGGCCTTGGAGAAGCTTCGCCGGGCACGATATGTCGCGGGGGTTTGGCTCATCCGTTCAGACGGTCAGATTACTTTCTCAAACGCAAGGTTTGCCGACCGCGGGCGGGTGGAAGAATGGGCGACGGAAGAGACGCATCGCGTATTGTCCGAAATGCCGGAGGGCTTTTTGACGCCGCAGCAGAGAATGGCTTTGCTGGCGGCTTCCGCCATCCAAAGTGAAGGCGAGCACAACGATGTGTTTCGGCAGATGGTCCGCCCGTTGCGCGATGGTGATGATGTCGAATTGGGATTTGTCGGGGTCTCATACGACGCCAACCCGACGCTGGAGGGGTTTCCGGGCTTTGGGTATGCTGTCGCGGTATTGGTGATCCCGATAGGACTGATGGTGTATTGGCTGGCGCTGGTGGGGTGGGTGTTCCTAGACGCAAAGGTCCGCGGCGAGCGCGCTTGGGTGTGGGCCATGTTTGTCCTCCTGGGCAATCTAGTAGCATTGTTCGCCTACCTCCTGGCTAGGCAGCCGCGCCCCAGATACCGAGAGGGTACAGTCCCGAATTCCTCCACGAAACAAAAATGAGAAAATCACTGCCCATCGTGATCGCCCTCGCCGTCCTCGCGTCCGGAGTCCTATTAACAGAGTCGGTCTCCCGGGTTGAATCGCAAAAGGCCAGGAACGGGACGATCCTCGAAATTGCGGACGGCTTCCCTTATACAACCTATGAGCAGTGGCTCGACCGGGGGCGAAGTCAAATGGCCTTTGACGAAGCCCGGATCCGATCCCAGTTCCCCCCCGAGAAATTCAAGGAAAACAAGGACAAACTGCGCATCCCGGCCGGCACATACGAAGAATGGCTCACCCAGCTCAAACGCCGGTCCGAAGCGATGCAGGCAAAGTGGCCGTCGATCGAGGCCGAAGTGCGTCGCACATATCCGCCGGAGCTGTTCCGGGAATTCAAAGAGACGGTTGACTGTTCCAGGATTATCTACGCCAGCGACGGCCTGAAAATCGTCGGCTTCATCTTGAAGGCTCGAGCCCCCGCCTCCGGGCGGTATCCCGTGGTCATCTATAATCACGGCGGCAACAGTCAAGTCGGCAGTTTGGATGACACGAGTCTGCTGCGTTTGAGCTGGCTCGTTCGCGCCGGATACGTGGTGATCGCAAGCCAATACCGGGGCTGCGGCGGCAGCTCGGGCGACGACGAGATCGGCGGCGCGGACATCGCCGACGTGCTCAACCTGATCCCCCTCATCGAATCCCTCCCTTATGCGGACCCGGCGAGACTTGGAATGTTGGGGTGGAGTCGAGGCGGGATGATGGCCTTTCTCGTCCTCTCCAAATCGTGCCGCATTTCCGCCGCAGTGATCGGCTCGGCGCCGACCGACCTATTTGCCGAAATCGAAAAACGCCCGGTCATGGAATCATTGCTCCAGAATAGCGTGCCTGGCTATGCGGCGAACAAGGAGGCCGCTCTGAAGGCCAGATCCGCCCGGTATTGGCCCGAGAAACTCTGCAAGACGACGCCCATTCTTCTTCTTCAGGGCAGCGATGATCAACGGTGCGTGCCCGAGAGCGCACTGGACATGGGGCTGCAACTCCAGCGATCCCGCCAGCCGTTTCGGCTGATATTCTTTGAATCAGGCAGTCATGGTCTGTCCGAACACACGGAGGAAGTGAACCGCCAGACGATTCTGTGGTTCGAGAAGCACCTCCGGCGATAGGATGTCGGACAATTCTCGGACTCTTTGATTAATATGAAAGGGATTCCCCTGAGACGTCCTCGAACACACCAAAATATGAAGAACTGTGCCTAAAGTGTGCCCAAAAATATTGAAAACTATCGAAAGACATCGAAATCCAGCGAAATCCGGAAGGCCTTGAAAACGAGCGTTCTACAGGGGAAATCCCCTATTTTATGCGCTTTCGCTTCCGCCATTGCCGCATACACACGATAGAAGTCAGAGGTTCAAATCCTCTATCGCCCACCATTCCCTTTTTTAAGCCAATTTAGAATGAAGAAGTTAAGCGATAATTTTTGGCTATTCGAAATTACAATTTTGGCCGATGCTTCCTGCCATCTGCAACGCTTATTTTAGGATCCCTTGTGCTGTGTCAGAGTTATGACGCATAAATCGCCGGCTTCCGCATTGAACATGACGATTTTTCGAGCTTTAGGGCTTGACATTCTACATTCTGTAGAATATCATCGTCGCATGAAATTATTATTCCTATCGAAAAAGAAGGGTATAAGCTCCCTGTCGGACGAGCTCGGGCTTCCCCTCATGGAAATTCTTTGGACGAGAGGATCCATGAAAGGCCGCGATCTTTACGAGGAGATCCGCCTCACGAAGAACATCGCTTACACGACCGCCCTGACGGTCTTGGATCGCCTCTCCAAGAAAGGCTTCATAAAGAAAGACAGGAGATCGGGGGTCATTCTCTTTTCGCCCCGCATCTCCAAGGAAACCTATACCAGTGCGATCACCGAGAATCTCGTCCAGCAGGCTTTTGAGATGTCACCGGACTTGGCCGTTTCGGCTTTCGCCGACCTCTTTTCCAAAATGTCCGAGAGCGACATGGCCAAGCTCGAAAAGCTCCTCCAAGAGAAAAAAAATGGGCGCCGCGGCTAGAACAAAGACACGGATCGGCTTCATTTCAGCCGCGCTTTTACTGATGTTCCTGTTCGTTCTTTTCCAGCTGGCCAGGCATCCAGAAACGTTGGCCCTTCTTACGGCTCTGCCGTATCCCGATGTCCTCTTCTGCAATATCCGCTGCCTGGGCCTGATGCCGTTTCTCCAAGTTCTTGGAGAAACGGGCCGTGGCCTCATCCTGATCGTCATGTCGTTTTCCCTGCTCTATGCCTCGGCCAGGACGGGTTTACGGATCGCCCGGACGTGGAACTTCTTGGAACGGATCGACCGGAGAGCCGTTCACGATAAGGATCTTCCCCGGCCGTCTTTCCTGGGCAACGCGACCATTTTCGAGGACCCCCGATCCTTGGCTTTCACGGGCGGGCTCCTGAGGCCGCGGATCTTCCTTTCGACGAAGCTCTTGGAAACCTTGGATGAGGAAGAGCTCCGCGTCGTCGTCCTCCACGAGTCCCATCATCAAAGATCGAAAGACCCCTTGAAAAGCCTGGCTGTTTCGTTCGTTTCGGATTTTTTATTCTTCCTCCCGGTCAGCAAATTTCTGAAGAAAGCCTACTTGCTTGAATCGGAGACGACCGCCGACGCGCGATCCGTCGAGCTTCGGGGGGACCTCCCGGCCATCGTCGGATTACTTTTAAAAGTCAGAAAGCTCGATGGCTTGCAGGCCTCTTGGTTCTTCGATCCGACAACGGAAAGGGTCAAGCGTCTCCTCGGCGTACGGACGAGGATCTTCCCGTCTTTCAAGAAAATCGGCTTGGCGATCGTCCTTCTGGCCATCACGGCCTTCATCGTCCTGGTTCCGCTCAAAAAGAACCTTATTTCGATGTTCATCAGTCATGACCAGACGTGCGTTCTGCGCACGGGTCATAAATGAGGTCGATCCCTGGAGGTAACCATGAAAAAATCGGCTCTTCTATGCTTTCTTTTTCTCCTTCCCGCGAGCCTTCCCGCCCAAGAAAATCCCCTGCGCCTCGATGACCTCCTCAACCGGGCGCTTGAAAGAAATCCTAAGATCAAGTCCGCGGAATTGGAGGCTAAAGCTTCTTCATTCAGGATCCCCCAGCTGAAAACCCTGCCTGATCCAATGATCGGCCTCACCCTCAAAAATATGGGCTTCCCTAGTTTCACCATCGGCCAGGAGGTGATGAGCGGAATCGGCTTATCGTTCAGCCAGGCCATCCCCTTCCCCGGCAAGCTCCGGCTGAAGGGGGAAATCGCGGAGAAGGCTTTCGCAAGAAAAGAGGAGGCCCGGAATGCGACCGTCCTGAGCGTCCTCAAAGAGGTCAAAACCCTCTATTTCGATCTGTATTCCCTGCAAAAATCGCTCATCATTCTCGGGGAACAGAAAGCCCTCCTCCGGAAAGCGTCGGAACTGACCGAGACGAAATACGCCGTCGGAAACGGGGTTCAATCGGATGTCTTTAAGGCCCGGGTGGAGATCTCCAGAATGGACGAAATGATCACGCCGATGGCGGAGATGATCAAGTCGCTCAGCGCCCGGCTCAACTTGCTTCTGGACTCTCCTCCCGACATACCGCTGGGAATGCCCCAAGACCAGAATGTGGACCATCTCCCCGTTTCGCTCGAGGACATCAAGACCGCCGCGCAAGAAAACTCTCCCATGCTCAAGGAGGCCTCGCTCATGGTCGAGGAAGGCGGCAAAATGGTCGATCTCGCCAAAAAAGAGCTCTCCCCCAATTTCGTGATCGAGGGCGGCTGGGAATATAAAGGAAGGCTTCCCAGCATGTATGAAATCATGATTGGGGTCGAGGTCCCGCTCTATCAGAAGACAAAACAATCCAAGATGCTCGAGGAATCACTGGCCCTCCATCAGAGTTCGAAGAGCGGATTGGCATCCGCCAAGAACGATGTCGCTTCCATGGTCATCGAGGAATATCTCAAGGCCAAGTCGGCCGAAACCCTGATTAAGCTGTACAAGGAAAAGATCATTCCCCAGGCATCGCTCACCGTGGAATCATCCCTGGCCAATTATCAGGTGAATAAGACCGATTTTTTAGCTCTCCTGGCCGATATCAATACGTATTTCTCCTACCAGCTGGCCTACTACAAGGAACTCGCCGGGCTCTGGAACGCGATCGCCGCGTTGGAGGAATATTCCGCCAAAGAAATCGTGAAATGGGGAGGACCTCATGAAGATAAAAATTAGGATCGCGATCCTTTTCGTGACAGCGCTCGCCATCATTCTGTTGGCGAGCTGCAAAAAAAGCGGAGGGACGGCCGCGGCGGCCGGCCCCGAAAAGCATGAACACGGCCAGTTGGAGAAAACGAAGCCCGGGGCCGAAAAGACGCTCTATCAATGCCCCATGCATCCAACCTACGTCTCCGACAAGC
>JAPKZH010000303.1 GCA_026393905.1 Candidatus Aminicenantota bacterium | reverse complement strand
AAGGCTCGGAGTCAGCCTGAAGAAAAATATCGAAGCGGATATCATCTTTCGCTCCGTCACGGCCCGGACCGACATCGATAGCTTCGGCGGGCCCTTCGGGGACGACCCGAACAACACCCAGGACTATCGCTCGTTCTTCATCCGGGGCCAGCTCCGCGCGCTCTTGGCGGGCAACCGCTGGGAGCAAAAGCTGGGCGTCTCTTATATCCATTCCGATCGGCGGAACGAAAATCCCGTCGATGACATCCATCCCTATGACTCGGAAAAAGGCGTCTTTAAAAGCAGCTTGACGAAGATCGACTGGCAGAACAACCTGTTCCTGCACCCGGCAAACACGCTTACCCTCGGCGTCGACCTCGAGCGAGAGCAGGGAGAGTCCGAATATCATTCCTTGGGGATCTGGGGCCCCTATGACAGCCTTTTCCCCCGGCGAAAAGCCGACCGGAGGGGAATCTATATTCAGGACCAGGTCAGGCTGGCCAACCGCTTTTTTGCCACGGCCGGCGTCCGGCTCGACCATCACAGCCGAACCGGGTTTGCCCTGACCTACCGCCTGGCCCCGGCCTATTTATTGGAAAAAACCGGGACAAAATTCAAGGCCACGCTCGGAACAGGGTTCAAATCGCCTTCCCTCTATCAACTATCTGCGCCCGGAACATTCCTGGGGCCGGTGGGGAACGAACGGCTGAAACCCGAAAAAAACACGGGTTGGGATGCGGGGATCGAACAGCGTTTTTTCGGCGGCAGGCTGCTCGCGGGCGTCACATACTTTTCCAACGATTACCGGAACTTGATCGATTTCCGCTTCGAGGCAGGCTATGTCAACATCGGGAAGGCCAGGACCCGCGGCGTGGAGATCTACGCGGAGGCCAGGCCGGCAAATGATCTCGAGCTCCGGGCCGGCTACACAGGCCTGGAAGCCAAAGACCTCGACAGCGGCGCCGATCTTTTAAGAAGGCCGAAGGACAAGATTTCGGCCCGCCTCGACTACGGCTTTTTTAAGAAATGGGCGCTGCATCTGGACCTTGTCTATGTGGGAAAAAGACCGGACAAGAACTTTTCGATTTGGCCTTATCCGGACGTCATTCTTACCGGCTATGCCCTCCTCGACGCAGCGCTTTCCTTCGACCTCAGCCCGCAGGTCCAGGTCTTCGGCCGCCTGGATAATATGCTCGACCAAAAGTACGAGCTCGTGTACGGCTACGGCACGCCGCGTCTTTCCGCCTATGCCGGAATTCGAGTTTCTTGGCAATAGATGACATGAGGAACAGATGACAAATCTCACCGCCAAGGACCTGGTCGGCCTGGTTCAATCGGTTTTCCCCCGGCATCCCGGCGATAGATTCCTGGGAATGCTGGTCGATATCCCAAGAGATCCCGGCCGCGACAATCCAGCCTGGAAAGAACGAAGGCAACTGGCTTTGGATTGGTCCAAAATCCTCAAGGAACACGCCGCGGACATCCCCCTCGAAGGCGTGCGGCTCATCGCCTATGCCGATATCGGCTCGAATAACGCCGACCTCCCTGACGGCGGATTCGTCATCGAAGACCGCTTGCCCGAACGCGCGGACCAGTTGGAAAATATCGGCCAAAATCGATCCTTTGAAAATTTCTTTCAAGAGACACAGATATTTCTAGCGCCGACGGAATATTCCACCACCGCCCCTCTCAAAGTGGCGGCGAAGCGTTTCGGCTTCCGGGCCGCCACGATGCCGGGTTTTTCTTCCCAGATGATCCCCGCCCTTCAGATCGATTATGCCAAAGTCGCCCGGCGCGTGGACGCCCTGAAAACCCGGCTCGACCGGGCCGACTGGGCGGACGTTCTTTTTCTCGTGGACCGGCACGGGGAATGCAAGGTCCTCTTCGACCTCCGGTTCAGGACCGCCCACTCCAGCGCGGGCCGCTTCCCGGAACAGGGCACGGCGGGCAACCTGCCGAGCGGAGAGGCCTACATCGTGCCCTACGAGGGTGAAAAAGGCGAATCGAGCAGGACCCATGGTGAGCTGCCCGTCCAGGTCGGCCCGGACATCCTTTTCTTCTCGATCGTCGAAAACCGCGCCGTTCGAGTGGACGGCGAGGGAGAATCCGTGCTTGCGGAACGAAATCATCTCAAACGAGAGCCCGCCTACGGGAACATGGCCGAGCTCGGTTTCGGGGTCCTGTCGGATCTCGGGCTTCGGCCCATCGGCGAGATGCTTCTCGATGAAAAACTGGGTTTTCATGTCGCCTTCGGCAGGAGCGACCATTTCGGCGGGATCGTCGGGCCCAAAAATTTTTCTTCGCCGCAGGAGGTCATCCATCTCGACCGCATCTACATTCCCGCCACCCAGCCGCGGATCAAAATCGCCTCCATCATTCTCGGCTATCCTGACGGCAGCGCGGAGGCCATCATGAAAGCCGGCCAATATCAGATTTTTTAACCCACTTCCTACAAATGGTCGGCCAGGATCTTGACGGCGATCAGGACGAGGACCAGGCCGCCGGCAAATTCCGCTCTTTTTCCGATCAACCGGCCGAGGGCGGGGCCGATCCTTGTCCCGGCCGCCGTGACCAAGAACGCAACCACCCCGATGATGGCGGCCGGATAAATTATGGGAGCGTGCAGGGCTGCCAGGCTCAGCCCGACGGCAAGGGCGTCGAGGCTCGTCGCCACGGACAGCATGATGAGCGAAAAGCCTTTGGTCTGGTCAGAGCTTTTCTTGGCCAAGTGATCCCCGCGGCGGAACGAATCAAGGATCATCCGGCCGCCGATGAAAACGAGCAGTCCGGCAGCCACCCAATGGTCATATTTTTCGATGAGCTTCAGGATGTTGCGTCCGGCGACCCAACCCAGGATGGGCATGATGAACTGGAAAAGCCCGAAGTGGAAGGACAGCCGGAGTGCCTGCCCCCGGGTCAACCCCTTATGGATTAGGCTGACACCCACGGAAACCGCGAAGGCGTCCATGGCCAGGGCCAGGGCGACGGCCAGGACAACCAAGAAATTCATCGTCTAGCTTTTCCTCTTCAGATACTCTATCGCCAGCGAGGTCATCAAAAGGACCGCCTGCGGCAGCGCTTTTTCGTCAAAATCAAAACCGGGATGATGATGGGGAAATTTCGTACCGTCTCCCGCGCCGAAGAATAAAAACGCTCCCGGAATTTTTTGAAGATAATAAGCAAAGTCTTCGCCGCCCATGACGGGGGCAATCGGCTTGATCCTTTCCTCGCCCAAGCTTCTCTTCACGACATCCAGGACGAAATCCACCGATGCGGGATCATTGACCAGGGGCGGATAGCCGATTTCATACTCCACGCCCGCCTCGGCTCCCAAAGATTTGGAAACGCCCTCGGCGATTTCCCTCAGCCGTCTTTCGATGAGCGCCTGGAGCGGCGGGTCGAATGTCCGGACCGTCCCGGAGAGCTTCACTTGGCCGGGGATGATGTTATAGACGGTGCCGCCCTCCACGGTCCCGAAGGAGAGCACGGCGGCCTTCAGAGGATCCACGTTGCGGCTGACAATGCTCTGAAGGCTCACGACCAGGTGAGAAGCGACAAGAATGGGGTCCACGGTCTGGTGGGGCATCGAACCGTGTCCGCCTTTTCCCTTGACCGTGATCCTGAAATTGTCCGATTGGGCCATCATCGGGCCTTTGACAATTCCGATCAGGCCGGTCGGAAGCGGCTGCCAGAAATGGAGGCCGAAAATGGCGTCCACGCCCTCGAGCGCCCCCTCCTCGATCATCGCTTTCGCCCCGCCGGGAGGGAGCTCCTCGGCCGGCTGTAAAATGAAGACGACCCTGCCCTGAAATTGTTCGCGTCTTTTTGAAAGAAGCTCGGCGACGCCCATGAGCACGGCCATGTGCCCGTCATGAGCGCAGGAGTGGGAGGCCCCGGGATTCAGGGATATATATTCCTTATCCCCTTCCTCCTGGAGCGGGAGGGCATCGATATCGGAGCGGAGGGCCACCGTTTTTCCGCCCGGCCGGCCGGCCAGCTCGGCCCGAAACCCGGTGCCGGCCAGCGGCTTTACGGGCATGCCCAGCTTCTCGAAATGCTCGCGCAGAAAAGCCGAGGTTTGAAATTCCTTGAAAGCCACCTCAGGACGGCGATGAAACCCGCGCCGCCACTGAATGAGCCGCGGCGTCAGGCTCTCGGTTTCGTTTCTCAATTCTTCCAGCATGGCTATTCTCCAATTAATATCAACGTAATAATTAAAATGACATCCCCGTTCGGGCGGCGCTTAGGCCGCCCATACATTGTCACTTTATTTATTGCGTTTGTATTAGTTGTCGATGGGAGACGCATCCGTGCCACCCATCATTTATTTCTATGAAGAGGAACGGGGCCCGTCAAAAGGCTGATGGCCACCGCGACCGTTCCGTTCACGACGAGGGCGACAAAGCCGGCGTTCATGCCCAGGAACGGGTCATGGCGGCCGAAGACGAGCGCGACGACGATGGCCAATCCCGTGAGAAGCCCGCAGATGACGCCCCGGCGGCTGACCCTCTTCCAAAACAACCCCAGGACAACGCCCGGGAAGAACTGGGACACGCCGTCGTATCCGATCAGCAGAAGGTTGACCAGGGCATTCGGCAGAAAA
>JAPKZH010000328.1 GCA_026393905.1 Candidatus Aminicenantota bacterium | reverse complement strand
AGACGTGAGCATGGATGCATGCGAGGGAAGAGTCCAGGCGGAGGTGGAAAAAGTGTTAAGGAAGACAGCGCTGTCCTGAGCCAAAGAATCGAGGGCGGGGCTTGTCTCTCTCGTGTATCCATAAGTACCCAGATGGTCGGCTCTCAAGGTGTCGATGGAGACCAGGATGACATTCGGCCTTTGGCTGGCACGGCTGTAAAGGACGGGATTGTACCAGTATGCAAAGGCGCCTTCCGCGCCCGTCGTCATGAACGAAAGGCGTGCCTCTTCCAGCCTGTAGGGCAGGTCGACTTTATTCATCGAAAAATTCAAGGTGCGCGATTCCTGTCGGGGAGGTAGCATCGAATTTCTCTGAAATATCGTCTTTCTTCTCCCTTTCATCTCCAGAATGATGATAAATTCCACGCCTCTCTCTTCACCCGCCGTGGGCCCCCGGGCGTTTTCGAAATTCTGGTCTCGGACAATCCCGATGCCAAAATCCAGGACGCCGTTTTCGGGGATAACTACATCAAAGACAAACTCGCTCTTCGGCGGCGCAAAGAGAATGTTCGATTCCGTGGCCCCGATCGCATGTTTACGCTTGAGACCCAGGGGATTCTCTCTGCTGCCTGCATCCGTCGTCACCACAGAATTGATCGGGTAGACGGCTTCTGTAAGAGCGGCGGAGGGCTTCCCCAGCAGCGGGCTGGCCTGAATATTCTCGATCTTGAGCAGGTCAATGAACCTATAAAAATTCTTTTCGGCGGCAGACTTTTTTTGACATCCCGCGAAATGGCAGGTGGAGATAACCAGGATGAGCGCCGCACAGGCTCGGCCGGTTTGATGGTTCACAGCAAGCATTTTAAACGAATTAGACGCGCCGTTCAACTTGCGGAAAAATTATGGAAAAATTCGGTGACATACACTGAATTCCTACCGAAATCTTATATTCCTGAATTCGATGTGTGTCACCGAATTTTTTGAGCGTTTGGGCCGTCCCAGAGAATTTGAAAAGGACGGTGCTCTGTGTTATTTAAATCTGTGTAATTTAAAGAGGAAGAGTTCGCTCCCTTATCAAGGGCAAACTGACCCAGGAAAGGATGGAGTCCATGGACACCAGAAAAAAAATCAGGATCGGCGTCATCGGGGGGAGCCGGCCCCAAAAGAAATTCCTTCATTCCGCTTTTGAGATCGGAAAACTTGTCGCCGGGCGCGGCGCGATTCTCGTCTGCGGCGGCCTGGGCGGCGTCATGGAGGAAGCCGCCCGAGGTGCCAAGCAGGCCGGCGGCCTGACCATCGGCATTCTTCCGGGCAACAATCCCGGTGATGCCAATTCTTATATCGATATCCCCATCGCAACGGGGCTAGGCTACACCAGGAATTCTCTGGTGGCCATGAATGCCGATGTCTTGATAGCCATCGACGGCGAATTCGGCACGTTGAGCGAGATCGCCTACGGCCGGATTTACGGCAAAAAAGTCATCGGCCTCGGGACATGGAACATCGAAGGAGTCGTCCCCGCGGCAAGCCCGGAAGAGGCCGTCGACCTGGCTTTCCGATAGAGCCGTTATGCAAAACTATCTGATCGTATTGAGCTACGACGGGACGGACTACCACGGCTGGCAGCGGCAGCCCAAGAAAAGGACGATTCAAGGAACCCTGGAAGATGCCCTGGCCAGGATCGCCCAAAAAAAGGTGACCGTCATCGGGGCCGGGCGAACGGATGCCGGGGTCCATGCCTTAGGCCAGGCCGCCAATTTCAAGGCCGCCCTGAGACTTAGCGAGAAGGAGCTCAAAAAAGCGCTCAATGCCATCCTTCCCGACGATATTCGAGTAGTCGAGCTCAAAAAAACCGCCATGGAATTCCACGCCAGACGGGACGCCAAAGCCAAGGTCTATCAGTACCGTATCTTTCACGGTCCGGAGAAAAATCCCTTTGTCTTCCGCTATGTTCTTCACTGGCCTTATCCCCTCAACTTGGCGCACATGAGGAAGGCCGCCGGGCTCTTCCAGAGACAGGGTGACTTTTCCGGGTTCTCTTCGAACCGTCTTCTTTATCCAGTCCGGAAAGTGACCCGCTCGGAGATTAAAAAGAAGGGCGATGAGATCATCTTCACGATCGAGGCCTCAGGTTTTTTGCGCTACATGGTCAGGACAATCGTAGGAACCATCCTCGAGGTAGGTAGGGGCAGAGTCTCTATGGACCGTATCGAAGAGATTTTCCGGGAAAAACAGCGGACCCTTTCAAGCCCCACAGCCCCCGCCAAGGGGCTGTGCTTGATGAAAGTCTTTTATTGAATTTTGTGAAATATTTTGGCTAGGACAAGCTCATCCCCAGGACGATCGCGTCTTCGTCCGGGTTAGAATAATAGTTGCGCCGGATGCCGATGAGTTCGAAACCCAGCTTGGCATAAAGCCCGCGGGCGGCCGTGTTCGAAGGCCGGACCTCGAGAGAAATATAATGCACGCTCTCAGCCCGGGCTTCTTCGATGACGTCCCCGAGGATGGCTTCCCCGATCCCCATGCTCTTGAAGTCCGGATGGACGGCGATGTTGTTGATCTGAACCTCTTCCCTGATCTTCCAATAGACGATATATCCGATGACCTTGTCGAGATTCCTGTGGATGACGACTAAAGGATAGGACAAGTCATTGTTCTGGATTTCTCCTCTGAAGGTGGTTTCATGCCAAGGGTTGGGAAAGGAAATGTTTTCAATCGCCAGGACGTCGGGCAAGTCTCGGGTTTCCATCCTCCTCAAGTGAAAGAATCTCTCTTCGGAGAGGGGCTCTTTAATGTTTTTCCTCCGCCTGGGATATCCGGAAATAGAGCGGCTCGAGCTGGGCCGATGAAACGCCCTTTTTTGCCGTGAGCAGCTCGCCGCCCAGCCGCCCAACTTCATAGGCGATAAAACATGAACGTGTGGAAAATCTGGCCTTGTCTTTTAGATGATGCTGGATCTTAGCCCTGTAGAGCTCAGCCCCGTTGCCGATGAAAAGGATATTGCGGTGTGCGGGAAGCATGGTCAAAAAGTCGCCGGGTGAATAAGCTTCTTGGGCAATGCGTTCATTCATGCGGCCGCCCTCGATCTCATAAAGTGCAGCGTAAATTTCGCCCTTTTTCGCATCCAGCATCGGGCAGACAAGCCGGGCCTGGGAATCCCTGAGCTTCCAGGCCAGCGCCTGGAGCGATGAAATCGGGGCCACCGGTTTTCCGGAAGCAAAGACGAATGACTTGACTGTGCTGAGTCCGATCCGGATGCCCGTGAACGACCCCGGGCCGGGCGCGACGGCAAATCCCTCGATATCCATGATCCCGAGATGGAGGGCACCCAGGAGAAGGTTTATGGACGCCAGCAGCCGGGAGGAATGAGTTGAGGCCGATTCGACGGCAATCTCGGCGACAAGCCTTGTCCCATCCAGGATCGCCACCGATCCGCTCGGTGTCGTCGTGTCAACGGCCAGAATGCGCATACGAAGCCTCATTCGATCGCGAGAAATAAATGGCGCGGGTCCTGTCGCCGATCAGCCCCATCGTTCTCACTTCCGCAATTCCCAAGAGGGATGCTTTTGTTGCGGGCGATGGGGCGCCCCAGATCGGCGCCACCCCCGCCGCTATGTTTCTTACAATCGCGTTCAAAACTTTGTATCCAAAATCTTTCCGTATTCAAACACGTTGCCCGCCATATAGATCTCGACCTGGACGGCGCTCATGGGCTCGGCCCGCAAAGGCAGCTTCTGGGCGAGGTTCGTGCCTTGGCCCGACTTCACGTCCATCTCGACCAGGTCGCCGGTCTTCAACTTGCCCGATGTAACCATGGCTTCGAGATTTATGATCCGGAGGACGGGGAATCCTGAATTAACTGCGTTCCGGAAATAGATCGCCGAAAACGAAGGGGCGATCACGGCCCCGACCTTGAGGGCAATCAGGCAGTCGACCGCCTGCTGCCGGGAAGAGCCGGCTCCAAAATTCCGGCCGGCCACGACGATGTCCCCTTCCCCGCATTTTGTTGAGAAATCCTTCCAGCCTTCCAGATTCCCGAAAGCATAGGGGCCCATCTCGGAGATGTCCGTGATATGGAGATGGGCGTTGTGGAAGATCTGGTCGGTATCAATGTCCTCGATCAGCTTCCCCGTTTTGTCCAACAGGACCCAGATTTTTCCTCGAAGAGCTGTTTCCCGCATTCTAGAATTCCTCGGGGGCGACGATTTCGCCTCTGATGCACGACGCGGCGACCACGGCCGGCGAGGCGAGATAGGTCTTTCCCTTTCCCTGCTTTCCGGAAAAATTCCTGTTTCCCGTGCTGATCTGGACTTCGCCTTTTCCGGTCAGCCCGGCGTGGCCTTCGGCGCAGCCGCCGCAGCCCGGATTCAGGACGATCGCGCCGCTTCGAAACAGGATTTCCAGGATTCCCCGCTCCAGGAGCTCTTGATAGACGCGCCGGGTGGCGGGAACGCACTTGAGCATGACCCCCTTTTTCACTTTCTTTCCGTTGAGGACGTCCGCGGCACGGACGAGATCCTCGGTCCGGCCGTTGGTGCAGGAGCCGATGAACCCGGAATCGATCCTGGTTCCCCGCACCTCGGCGACCGGCCGGACGTTGTTCGGCGAAAAGGGGACGGCCACCTGAGGCGGAAGCCCTTCGACATTGATTTCGATGACATCCGCGTAGGACGCGTCCGGGTCCGCCTGAAACAAAGAAAATTGTTCATCCGACAATTCCGCCGGCATCAGGACAGCGGGAACCTCTTCGGCGGAAACGAATCCGATGATGCCGGCCATCTCCGTGATCATGCTGCAGAGGGTGATGCGGCCGGCGAAATCCAGGCTGGTTGCGGCCGGGCCGTAAAACTCAGCCGCTCGGAGGGCTAGGCTTTGCGTCCCCATCTCTTTACAAAGATATAACGTCAAGTCTTTCGGGTCTGCGTAAGGAGAGTGCATGCCCCTGAGGACCACCTTGACGGTTTGCGGAACCTCGAACCATGTTTTGCCGGTTTTGAAGGCGAAGGTGATATCGACATCGCCCATCCCCTGCCCGAGGCAGCCGACGGCGCCGAGGATGTTCATATGGCTGTCCGTGCCGACGACGGTCCCGCCGGGCCGGGCCAGGCCTTCCTCCATCAGGACGTGAGATCCGATTCCCTTGTCCACATCGAAGACTTCGACACCATGCTTGCGGGCAAAATCGCGGCAGGCCTGCTGATTGTCCGCGTATTTGAGAGTGCAGGCGGGCGCGCAAAGGTCAAAGGTGAAAAACGTCTTGCTTTTATCGGCGAGAGGGGCATCCCCATATTCCTGGTCGTAGTGTTTGACCACGTTCGGACCGCCGAAATCCCGGGCCGAGCGGATGTCGAGGTCCATCCAGACGATTTTCCCCGGCGCCGCTTCGTCCCGGGAATGGGCTTGGATGATTTTTTCGATGATCGTTTTTCCCAAAGGAACCCCCTGCTCAGATCTTTCTCGCCACTTCGTTGGCCAGGTCCAGTGTCGTGGACTTCCCGCCCATGTCGTAGGTCCGGACCAGCCTCTCCTTGATCACCTCGGCGATGGCCCCTTCGAGGTGTATGGCCTTGAGCGTTTCGCCCAGCCATTCGAGCATCATCTTCGCCGCCAGCAGCATGGCCGCCGGGTTGACTTTATACTGGCCGGCATACTTCGGCGCCGAGCCGTGGGTCGGCTCGAAGACGGCATACTTGTCGCCGATGTTGCCGCTGCAGGCAAAGCCGAGCCCGCCGACGAGCTGCGCCGCCAAATCCGAAATGATATCGCCGAAGAGGTTTTCGGCGACCAGGACATCGTAATCCTGGGGATTTTTGACGAGCCACATGCACATGGCGTCGACATTCGCTTCCTTGAACGGGACATCCGGATACTTTTTGGCGATGCTCCGGGCGACGCTCAGCATCAGGCCGCCGGTCTCGCGGAGAACATTGGGCTTCTCGACGATGGTCACCGAGCGCCTTTTGTTCTTTCGAGCGTACTCGCAAGCCGCCTTGACGATACGGGAACAGCCCTTCTTTGTCATGATGCGCGTCGAGAGGGCGATCTCGTCGAGCGGCGTATCCTTGAAGGCTTTCATTTTAGGATGGACAAGCAGCGCGTCCCGGACGGCCTGGGGCAGCGGAAAAAACTCGACGCCGGCGTACATGCCCTCGGTGTTCTCCCGGAAGATGACCAAGTCGATATTGTCCCGATAATTGAGAGGATTGCCGGGATAGGCCTTGCACGGCCGGAGGTTGGTGTAGAGGTCGAATTCCTGGCGCAGCCGGACGATCGGGCTGAAGTACGAGAGGCCTGTGCCCCGCAGCGACGGATCGAGCTCGGCGGCGGCGTCTTCTTTCGGCTTGGAGGTGATGGCCCCGAACAGGCAAACGTCCGTCTCCTTCAGCATCCTGATCGTGCGGTCGGGCAGCGCGTTGCCCTCCTTGCACCAGAACTCCCAACCGATGTCGCCGTAAACATATTCGGCATCCACATTCAACTTGTTGAGGACGACCATGGCGGCGTCCATGACGTCCCGGCCTACGCCGTCACCGGGGAGGACCGCGATCCTGTATTTCGGCATATGCGACTCCTTTTTTATGGCGGATCAGGTTTTATTGCGGATCAGGTTTTCGCTTGGTTTTGCAGTTTTTTCTTTGTGTATTCGATCAGGCCGCCGGCTTCCAAGATGCCGATGACCGAATCCGGGAGAGGCGGAAATTTATAGGTTTTCTCGCCGGCCATGATCGTTCCCCCTGCAAAATCGATCTCGACCTCGTCTCCCGCCCTCAGATTGTCCGACGCCTCTTCAGACTGAAGCACGGGCAGGCCGAGGTTGATGGCGTTCCGGAAATAGATCCGGGCGAACGACTTGGCGATCACGGCCTGGACACCGGCCGCTTTCAGGCAAGCGGCGGCCTGCTCTCTGGAGCTCCCGCAGCCGAAATTTTTCCCGGCGACAATCAGATCGCCGGGCTTGACCATCAGGACAAACTCAGGATCCAGGGCTTCGAGGGCGTGCTTGGCCATCTCCGACGGCTCCATGAGCGTGTACGTGTATTTCCCGGGAAAGATGACGTCGGTGTTGACGTCGTCCCCGTATTTCCAGACCTTTCCTTTTTTCATGGGTACTTCCTCGGGTCCGTGATTTGTCCTTCAAGCGCGGACGCGGCGACCGTGGCCGGCGAGGCCAGAAAGATCTCCGAATCCCGGCTTCCCATCCGGCCTTTGAAATTGCGGTTGGACGTGCTGAGGACGACCTCGCCGGGGGCCAGGATGCCTTCGTGGGCGCCGAGGCAGGGGCCGCAGCCCGGGTTGAGGATGACGCAGCCGGCCTCGGATAAGACTTCCAGGATGCCTTTTTTGAGGGCTTCGAGGTAGACCTCTCGTGAGGCGGGAAGAACAAGCGCCCGGACATGAGGATGGATCTTCTTTCCTTTCAGGATTTTAGCGGCGATCTCCAGGTCCTCCAAGCGGCCGTTCGTGCAAGTGCCGATCAGGGCTTGTTGGAATTTTTTGCCCTCGACGGCGGTGACCGGCTTCACGTTGTCAACGGTATGAGGGCAGGCCACCTGGGGCTCGATCCCCGAAACGTCATAGCTCAAAACAGCCTCATAGACGGCATCCGCATCGGAGGTCACGATGTCGTAATCCGCCCTGGCTCTTTTCTTGAGCCATTCCAGCGTTTTATCGTCCGGCTCGAAATAGCCGTTCTTGGCGCCCATTTCGGCGGACATGTTGGCCAGGACCATCCGGGAGGCCAGGCTGAAATCCCGGGCGGCGCTGCCCGTGAATTCGACCGCCATGTAATTGGCCCGGTCGGCGCCGTGGTCGCCGATGACCTTCAAAATGACATCCTTGGCGGAGACGCCGCAGCCGAGCTTTCCGGAAAGCTCGATCTTCAGCGTCTCCGGCACCCTGAGCCAGATCTCATCGGTCGCCCAGATGCTGGCGACCTCGGTCCGGCCGATGCCGGCGGAGAAGGCGCCAAACGCGCCGTAGGTCGTCGTGTGGGAATCGCTGCCCATGATCACTTTTCCGGGAAGGGCGAAGCTCGCCTCCGAGAGAACCTGGTGGCAGACGCCGTGCTGGATATCAAAAAAGTTCGGGATGTTCTGCTCGGCCACGAACTCGCGGATCGTCTTGTGGTTCTGGGCGTATTTCTCGGCCGCGGCCGGGACGATATGGTCCAGGATGATGACGATCTTCCTGGGGGCTTTGACGGCTCGAACGCCGAGTTTTTTGAATTCGCCGATGATGGCCGAGGCGTTGTCATGAGAGAGGTAATAATCCGGAGAGACCGTGATCACCTCTCCGGCCTTGGCCGTTTTCCCGGCTTTCTTTCCCAATATTTTTTCAGAAAATGTCTCGCCCACTCGTTACTCCCAAGCGATTCTTATGACCTTATTATATGTTAAATGTTGAGGTTTGACCCCGATCATGATTCTTTAAAGACATCGAAGTTGACGAAATCGGCGTGGTTGACGATGATGGCCTCGATCGTCCGGCGCGAGCCATCGCCCTCCTTGGAATGGGCGGCGATGATGTGAAGGACATCCTCCGGAAGCCCGTGCTTGAAAGCGAACGCGGCCCCGGAGATCGGATGGCGGAGCAGGTCGCCCTCGCGGCTTTTGACAAAAATCCCTTTTTCCCGCTTGTACTCGAACAGCTTCCCGACATCATGGAGTATGGCGCCTGACAACAGATAATCCATGTTGATGGCGATCCTCTCTTGATATTCCTGGATCAAGACTTCGGCAATCTTCAGGGCCGCAAGCGTCACCGCTCGGGTATGCTTGATAATATTGACCTCGGTCTTTTTGATGAGAAGGGTGAACGGCATCTTCTCCAGATCTTCGGGCGTCCAACCTCCCCGTTCCATAGCCTTCTCCCAGATTTTCCGGGTCAGGTCCCTGAGATTTGCCTCCTTGATGAGTCCGATCTCCGGAATGAGCTTGACCATATCTTTTATCATTGTATTTTCCTTTCAGACGGCCCGTCATATTCATAGTTTTCCGGGTCGATCTTCCGCATCGGCTTCATCCGAGTTTTTTCTTCATGAATGTGGGCGACAAGCCCCGGAACACGGGAGATGATGAAAAAGGCGTTTCCGATCTCGGGCGGAATGCCCAGGTCGCAGAGGAGCGCCGCGATGGCGCCGTCCACGTTGATGGGGAGAAGCTTGCCCATCTGTTCGGCCAAAGATTTTTCCACGCCGCGGGCGATCCGGACATGCTTTCCGGCGAGGCCCAATTCCTCGGCCAGGGCGAAGAGCTTGGCCGTCCTCGGGTCCTTGGTATGCAGGCGGTGGCCGAATCCGGAGGCCCGCTTTCCCTTGACTTTCATCTCGTCCAGTGCTTCCTGAATCGCCTTTTCTTCGCTGCCCTCTTGACCATCGACTTTCTTGCCGATCTCCAAAAAGAGCCGCATGCCTTCCTCGATGGCACCGCCATGAAACCTGGAGATGGCCAGGACGCCGGCGGCGATGGCGGAGTTGAGTTCGGCCCCTGTCGAGGCCACGGTGCGGGCGGCAAGGACTGAAGGCGGGCTGGCACCATGATCGACGGACGAGACAAAGATGGCGTCGATGAGCCTGCCGACCTGGGACGATGGCAACTCTCCTTTAAGGATCAAGTAGATGGCCTGGGCGAAAGAAATTTTTCCCATCAGCTCGTCCGCGGGATATCCGCGCATGACGATCCTGTTGGGCTTGACATCGGTGATCGCCGTCTTCCATTTTTCTTCGGCCATTGAGACACTCCTTACTCTCTCGTTGCGAGGCGACTTGCGCCGTGGCAATCTCCTCTTAAGTCTCTCTTCGGGGTCAAAGCTACTTTTTACGCATTTACGTAAAAAGTAGCTTTGACCCCATTCTATTCTATTTAAATAGTTCCTTGGCTTTTTTGGGGATATCGACGATCGAATCCACGACATGGGCACCGACGTCGCGCAGCCTTTTCACTTTCGTCTCATAGGATCCACGCGGTCCTT
>JAPKZH010000510.1 GCA_026393905.1 Candidatus Aminicenantota bacterium | reverse complement strand
GCCCAAGATGAGGTCCAACAGCGCCAGCAGCCCAAGCAACGCCAGCAACAGGGTCACGATGCCGCCGAGGAGCTTGAGGCCCGAGTCGGCGCCATGGATGATGGCCACGATAAGATTGTCCTCTCGTTCGTAATACGGCTTCACCTCTGTCCCGAGAGTCGCGGGCTTTCCGGTCTCGGGAATGATGAGCTTGGCCATGACGATGGCCGCCGGCGCCGCCAGGAAGGAGGCCGAGATCAGGTGGCCGGCAATCGTCGGAAGCTGCTTCTGAAGAAACATGACATAGACGGCCAGCACGGTCGAGGCAATGGTGGCCATGCCCGCGCAGATGATCGTCCCCAGCTCGGAGAGGGTCATTTCGGCCAGGTGCGGCTTGACGACCAGGGACGACTCCACGCCGACAAAAATGTTGGCGGAAACGCTGAGCGCTTCGGCGCCGCTGATCCTCATGGATTTGGCAAAAACGCGGGCGAACAGCCGAACAAAGAAAGGCATGATCTTCAGGTAATAAAGGACGCCCATCAAGGAAGCGAAGAAGACGATCGTCGACAGGCCTTGAAAAATCAGGAAATAGCCCAGGGATGTCTCGCCGGCCTCGTTCGTCGTGCCTGGGGGAAGGGCCAGACGCCCGAAAAGAAACCGGGTGCCGGCCTGGGCGCTGTCCAGGACCTTGACCACGACATCGTTGAGGAAGAGAAAGAACTTGGCCCCCGCGGGGACGACAAAAATGAAAAAGGCGAAGAGGATCTGCAGCCCGATTCCCCAGGCAATGACTCTCCAGTTGACGACCTTCCTGTTGCTCGAACAGAGCCAGGCAAAAAAAGCGATGACAAAAATGCCCAGAAAGCTGATGGCGTTATAAATGCTCATGCGCCTTCCTTTGTCGCACGGGTTCTCTCATGTGCCCCGACGAATATTTTTTTTAGGTTCTCTTCCATTTCGTAAGGGGAAAATTGTATGGGAAACGATCCGGAAACGGCCTCGCTCCCCATCCGGGTTTTTCACGCCGTTCCCGGATCGTTTCACTTTTCTACCCACACGTAATAGAAGAGAATATTTTTTTATAAATCAACGACAACCAGTTTATGGCGCGATGTTTCGCCACGGACGATCTTGAGCTGAGAGCGGGCAATGCCCAAATGCTGGGCCAGAAGTCCGATGACCTCGGCATTCGCCTTTCCCTTGGTTGGCGCCGCAATCACGCTGACCTTGTATTCCCGCTCACCCGTCTTTTCAACCCTCGGCTCCGCCGCGCGCGTCTGGACTTTTACGGTCAAGTATGATTTCATCCCGAACCGTGCCTGATTAAAATTCGGTGACACACACCGATTTCCCTCATTTCCTGAATTCGGCGTGTGTCACCGAATTTTTTAAGGAGATGGCCGCGCCCGGCCAGCCGCCCGTCATGGTCACTTCAGGATATTCTTGTATTTCTGGAAGACCTGCTTCAGCTGGTCTTTGGTCACGATGTAGGCATTGAGGGTTACGGAAAGTGTCGACCGGATCTGGTCATTGGTCTTGAAGATGACGAACTCCCTGACCGTCCCGATGCGGTCGAGCAGCGGGACTTTCACCGTGACTTCGACGTCCTTGCCCGCCGCGACCTTGACCGGGAATTTGGCCTCCTTGCCGTTGATGAAGAAGCCGGCGTTCTCAAGGGCGCATTCAAACTTCAACTCGAGCTCGCCCTTGTTTCGGACGGCGACGGTCGCCTCCAGGCTGTCGCCTTCCACGAGCAGCCCGGCGTCGATATTGAAGCGGTCGAAGTCGATCCGCGGCTGCGGGGGCAAATTGATCGCGGCCGTGATCTTGAGCTGGATCTTGGGCTGGACCGGGTCATCGGATTCCACATAGACAAATTTCACCACCTCGCCTGCATAGCCTCTCGTATCGAGGGAGACCTTGATCTTTCCCGTTTTTCCCGGCTCGACCTTTTTATTGGAGACAAGCGCGGCCGTGCATCCGCAGGACGTCTCGACGTTTTTAATCGTCAGCATGTCATCCCCGTCGTTCTTGAAGACGAATTCATGGGTGAGGTTATTCCCCTGTTTGACTTTCCCGAAATCATGGGTGTCTTCCTTGAAAACGATCTTGGGCTGTTTCCCGGCAAGCGCCGGAGCCCAGCCGAAGGCCAGAAGTCCGACGAGCAGGATGTAAAAATTGGCCGTCAGTTTTTTGAGAATGCCTTTGCTCATGCCTGCCTCCCTTGTCATAAAAAATCTACACCTTTTGGACAAAATTGGCAAGACCATAACTTTATGGTATATAAAAGAGGCGTTTCCAGAGGAGATTTTTCTCATGCGGAACACCTTGAGCAAGAGATTCTTCATCCCGGCCGTCCTGCTCTGCTTGGCCTCGCGATCCTCGGCCCAGATGGATTTTTCTCGTCCCTTCGAGCTCCGCCTGTTCACCGGCCTATCGATGACGCAAATCCGGGGAGATACGGGCTACGGGGACGAATGGCAATTGGAACTCTTATCGAAGATCACCGAACAAAACCGCATTTCCGCGAAATCCGGCAAAGCCTTTTTCATGGGGGCCTTCTTAGCGTATTTCCTCCGGCCGGATTACGGCCTGGAGGCAGGCCTGGGCTTTTTTAAGGCCGATGTGCCGAACACGACGGCGTTTCATTCCGAATTCACCTGGTCCTCCGGCGCAAGGACTAAAAAAAGCGCGGAATGGGCGGGAACGGGCGACCTCCGGATCATTCCCATTAGCCTCAACGCCTTCGGAAGGTCACGAAAAGGAAAATTCGAAGTTTACGGCTCGGCCGGCCTGACGCTGTTCTGGAATGCCTTCCAAGCCGCGGCGACGGCGGGGTTCAGCGTGTCCGACGTCGCCTTCATCTTAACCTATGTCCCGCCGAACTGGGAGAAAACGGTCATCCAGTCCGCGGACGCCCTCCCTGTGGGCCTGGAGATCCAAAAGAGTTCCTGGGTGTCCCCCGGCATGAACGTCGGAGGGGGGATCGATTACAAGCTGTCGAAGAAGATCGGTCTGACGGCCGGATTCCGCTATTTTCTTTGCCCCAAGAGAGAATTCGAATGGAAATGGAAACCCGGATTCTATGACGGGATCGACGCCGTCATCACCGACTGGGAATTCACGAGCGACAATGCCAAATACGCGGCGTCGAAGACGACGTCGCCGCTCAAAGTCAATCCCTCCTTCCTCCAGTTGGGTCTCGGGATCAAAGTCTTTTTATGAACGAAAAAGTCCCGGCCATTCCCGCGGTCGAGGCTGATTTTGCTTTTGTCTTATATTCAGTCATGCTATAATTTTTTTGAAATAACGGGATCGACAGGACTATGAGCATGAAAAAATCCATCGGATTTTTTATAGTTACAATTTTCTTTTATGGAGGCTTCGCGTTCCCGGGCTCCTCCATCAAGCTCAAAGTCACGGCCGAGTTCGCCAACATCCGTCAGAAACCTTCCATCGGAAGTCCCATCGTCCGCCAAATCCCCCAGGGCGCTTTCCTCGAAGCCGTCAGCAAGGAAGGGGAATGGTATCTGGTCAAGCTCGAACCCGATGAAAGCGGAACGACGTCCGGGTATGTCCATGAAAGCCTGGTCATCTCCCTGGAAGAAACGCCCCCGGCCAAGGCCCGGCAGCAGGTACCGCCTCCTGTCGAGGAAAAGCCGAAGGTCGTGGAAAAAGTTGAAAAGAAGGAGCCGGAAAAGGTCAAGCCGCCGGAGGCAGTCGTCCTTAAGCCTCCTCGGCGAGAAGCCGTAGAGGAGGAACCTCATGCGGCACGTTATTCCTTGGCCCTGACGGCCGGGGCGATCTATGCGACGATCGGCGACCTCAACAAAGCGGCGCAGGGGCTGGCGGATTTAACCAGTGAACAACTCGGAATTCCGGCGGACAAGGAAGTTACGCCCATCCACTTGACGTATCTCTTCGGCGGAGAGCTTGTTTTTCCGCTCTCCCCGCAGTTTACCTTAAGCGCCGGCGTGGATTATTTTTCCAGTAAAAAAGAAAGCACCATCGCCTTCGAGAAAGATACGGCCTCCGATACCTACAAGGCCGTTTCCGAAATCACGGCTCTTCCCGTCAAGCTGTCCATCAGCTTCTATCCCGCCTCCTTCCTCTACTTTAAGATCGGCGCGTCGTATTACTTCGTCAAATGCCGGTATTATTACAGGTTCGAACATGAAGATACCTGGGAGGAACGGCAAGGCGAGGCCAAGGCACAGAATGTCGGGTTCTGGGGGGGGTTGGGCTTCGAGTGGAATATGGGCTCCCACCTGGCCCTCCTCATAGAAGCCGAGAGCCAGTTTGCCCCCATCAAAGGCTTCAAAGGAACCGGGACGGTCCAGGATTCGACCATGACCGAGCCCGCAACCGAGGACGGCAAGCTCTACGCTTACGACGGCAAGATCTCCAGCGTGAATTCCTACCCCCTGCTTTTCATCCGCAACAAGCTGCCCTCTGAAGGCGGTGTGGAAAATGCCCGGGAAGCGGAGGTCGATTTCACGGGAATCACCCTGAGGGCCGGCTTCCGCATCAAATTTTAATTGCGGCGGACGCTTCGGGGATGGGTCTGGGTTCAATCCAATGATGGTTTTTTGAGCAGGGCGATGCGGTAGGCATGGACGCCGCGGATGAGCGGATAAACTTTCATCACCTCAAAGCCCGCCGCTTCGGCTTCCTTTTCGAAACGGCCGGGCTCGATCATTTTGATCCGCGTTCGGCTCTTGTTCACCAGGCGTCTCAGCCGGCGCTGGAAGAGATGGAGCGCGTTCATCCGGTAAAAAGAGACGACCGCCCACGCCGAGGAAACCCGCAAGAATTCTCCGAGAATCGTCTCTCTGTCCAGAGGATCGTGGACATGGTGAAAAAACCGAATCGAAAAAACGACGGGGAAGACGTCTTTTCGAAACGGCAGTCCCTGCTTGGCATTCCCTACCACGCCCAAGGCATGTTTCGGGGACGGCCTCGGGACGCTGCCGTCGCCGCTCACTGCCCCCCCGGCTTCTTCTATTTTCTGACAGGCGCGCTTCACCATATGGAACGAGAGGTCGCTGTTGACAAGGCCAAGCCCCTGCCCCAGCAAAAAGCCTGAAAAACGTCCGTATCCGCACGGCAAATCCAGGATCGGACCAGGATCGGACCTTGTTCTTTTGATGGATCGAAAAATTTTTTTGAGGATCCGGATTTCCCTGGCGTGGACGATCCTCTGGTCGATTCCGCGATATCGCCTTTTCTCGTAATCCCTTACCCCGTCGGCTGTGAATTTTGAAGACGACGGCCCCGAGGGGATCGTCCCGGGATTGTTCGGGGACGATGCCGCGTCAGCACCCCGCTTTGTTTTTCCCTCATCCAAAGAAGACATACTTTGGGCTCCGCTCGATCTTTATTCGCCCCGGCCTCACCTCCATATCCTTCCCGTCCCGGTCTAAGATGCGCTCCACCGGACGCGAAAATTCATGCTCAAACGGAACCCCGTTGGTCCAGCACACGGCAAAATCCCGCCCCTGTTTCTCGAATAAAAAGATTTCGCCGCCGGCCCTCTCCGTATTCTCCGCTTTTCCGACGAACGTGCTGCCGCCGACGATCCCGGTCATCGTTCGAAAGGCAAAATAACTCGGCCGCTTCCTCCATGGCTCCTCCCGGCTGTCGATGAGCCCATATCCAGGGGCCGCCAGCTGCCACCAGAAGACCCGTTCGATCAGCCCGCCGGCCAGGCAGATGAGATAATAGCGGACAAGGTAGTCCGCCTGCTCCTCCTCCGTAACGTTTGGCTCTCCCGACGCCGGCGAGAATTTTCCGGTCCCCCGGAGCGGCCAGTTGACCTCGGTGATCCAGCAATCGCAATCGCGGCCGGCCGAGACGTCCGCCACCGCCTTGAACAGCGCCACTTTCATGGCCGTCGTCCAGCCGAACTGCCCGTTATCCGGCGCCCCCACCCTGTCCACGTACAAAAGCGAGCTGATCTTATCGAACGGCAGGCGGCTCACGGTCGGCGGATAGAGATGGAACTCAAAATCGATCACGGCCGGGCCGACAAGCGTCGCCCGATATTTTTCGCGGAGCCGCACCGCCGGCTGGGCCAGCTTCAGATATTCCGTGTAATCCCAGACGCCCCATTTGGTCCTGTTCCAGGCATGCCCGACCTCAAAATTCGGGCAGAAGGGGCGGAACCGGGCAAAAACGTCCTCCAGGAAACCGGCCCAGGCCGCCTCCTCAAAAACATCTTCGCGACGCTGAAGCACGGCGATCGTCAGGCCGAAACCGTGGGCGTGAAGGCGAGCGGCAAATCTCTCGTAAGCATCAAGCCGGCCTTTCTCCCAGGAGGGGATCCGGACCAGCGTTTCTTGGACGCCCGCCGCCTTCAAAAGCTCGATGACGTCGCCGCTTTTATCAGACACCGGTAGAGCGGCTGGGGAAACGGAAACGGCGAAAGCGCTCGGGTCGATCCGGACGCGCTCCCGATACATGTTTCTCCGGTAGCGGCGATAGAGCCACAGTCCGGGGAGTCCGTAGCGGAGGTCGGCCGCGGCCAGCGAAAAGTAAGTTCGCCAGTGCTTGAAATGGTGACGCGTCCGCTCAGACCTCGGCGCCACGTTATGGGGCTGGTCGGCGAACTCATTCCATTCAAATGAATACTTCATCTCGCCGGCTCCTCATGATGTCGAGGAATGATCATTGGATCCTCAATTTGCGCGCCCATTTTTTGAGCTTCAGCGTTTTTTTCAGACCGAGATAGGCGGTGAAGATTGTTTTGTTCAAACGGTACCATAAAATGAATACCGGTGAGGACGATTCTCCGCGGCGGCCGGCATATTGCTCTAAAAAGTAACGCCGCTGCGCAGCCGGGATGCCCAAGCGGATGAGGTTCTTGGCGCGGGCCGGGAGGCCGATGTTTTTGGGGGGGCAAATGCGGATGCGGTTAGTGTCGAGAAAATAAAAATGGAAACCGCCCGGAGCTCCCGCGTCTTTTTTTACGATGATGTTTCCATCCGAGAGGTCCCGGTGGAGAATCCCCCTCTCATGGCAGATGCGGAGCGTGCGGGCGAGGGCGGCGAGGAGGGGCTGAAGCGCTTCCTCGGGGAGCTCCTTGAAGAGATGGCGGATCTCGCGGCCGCCGAAAATTCTCTCGCTCAGGAAGAAGCTCTGGGCAACAAACCCGCGCTTTCGTTCTTCCATCCAGGCCAGGGGAAAGGGCGTTTCCAGGCCTCGTTCGAGGAGGGCGCAGGCTCCCCGCCAGGCCTTGGCCGCCTTGGAAGCCTGGAAAAGACTTTTTAATTTATTGACGCCAAAGGAATAATATTCTTTTATGACGACCGTCGAGGCCCTCCCTGCTCCAAGCGGGATCGACACGGCGCCGACCCTGTTCCTGCTGTCCAAGAGGATTTCCGCGGCCGGGCCGGCCAAGAGCGTTCGGCAGTCGGAAATGGCGGCAAGGAAGGAGGGGGTCGCCGCTAACGCCGCAATGCGCCCTCTGAAAGGAGGGAGGCTGAGGGGACGGCTGTCGATTCTTTTATCCATTTCGATTCAAGGGAACCTCGTTCTGAGAATTTCGATGAGCCGGACGGCCACGGCCAGGGGCGAATGGTTCTCTTTGACCCGCTGATAGCCGTTGGCGGCGATGCGGCGGCGGAGGTCCGGGTTCTTTTTCAACTCCAGGATCCCGGCCGCGAGTGTGCGGGGCAGGGGCTCATCGCAGAGAATCATGTGTTCGCGGTGATGGAAAAATTCCTCGACCGCCGGGGTCCTGGCCGAGATGACGGGTTTCCGCATGCCCATCGATTGAAAGATCTTGTGGGGCACGACCCGCTGCGCTTTTTCGGTGCGGCCGAAAATCCCGAGACAAATATCCGCGGCCTCGATAGCCCGCGGCAGCTCATCCTGGGGAAGCCAGCCTGAGAAATCGACGTTCTGCAACCCCGAAGCGGCGGCTTTGATTTCGGGAAGCGTCTGGCCGGATCCGACCAAGCGAAACCTGACCGAGGGGTCCTGGCCGGCCACAATGTTCGCCGCCTCGATGATGATATCGGCTCCGTGCAGGGGAAGGAAGGACCCGAAAAAAAGCACCCTAAACTCCCCGGCCACCGTTCCGGGAACCATCGGGGGATGCTTTGCGGACAGGCCGGAAAGGCCTCCGGGGACATTCCCCGCCTTGAAAAGCTCATCGTCATAGCCAAGCGGCAGGACTTCGACTTTCCCCGGCTTCACCCCGTATTTCCGGCAATAATACTCTTTATGCGCAGCTGTATCGGCCAGGATGAGGTCGGCCAGCCTAAAAGCCAGCCCGTCGATCTTTAGATTCCACCAAGCCGAGGGCGAATCAGCCGGTTTTCTTTTCCAATCCATGATCTTTGTCTCATATCGCGAAGCGAGCGGATCGAAAATGAGCCTTTTAGAAGTCAACAGGGATAAAAGCTTGGCCAGAGGAACATCTTTCTGGCAAAACTCAGGGACGAATATAAAACCAGGGAACCGCCCCGGGACCATCCCGTGACCATCCCGGATGCGGCCCCAAGAAAAAAGGAGAAGGGGGTAGCGCGCCCAGGCTTTAAATTTCGCCGGGGCCCGGCACTCGCCCACCTCCGCCCCGCCGAGTTTGAGACCGCGCCGTAACACCGCATTCCGCGGATAAGCCGGATTGTAGGCGCCGAAGAAAACAAACCTCATTTTTTCTGGTTTTAATCCATTAGGCGCCTTTTGTCAATGAACGACCAGCGCGCCGTTGACACCAGTTTGGGGTCGAGTGTAAGATGGCCCCTGAGATTTTCGACTCGGCCCGCGAACACTAAAGGATGCAAATCGTCCTCACGATGAATGGACATTCTGCCTCTTTATTCTTTTCATTGAAATTACACAAAGGTGGTGAAACATGAAAAAATTATTGGCCATGGCTGTTATGATCCTCTGCCTTGTCGTCTTCATCCGGGCCCAGGTCAATGCGCGAATGATGCAGAATCCGGATGTGTCCAAGACGCACATCGTGTTCTCGTACGGCGGAGACCTGTGGATTGTGCCCAAAGACGGCGGGACGGCGCTAAAGCTTAGCTCTCCCGAGGGACAAGAGCTGTACGCCAAATTTTCGCCCGACGGTTCCGAGATTGCCTTCAACGGCATCTACGGCGGCAATTTCGATGTCTATGTCATGCCTGCCCTGGGCGGCATCCCGAAGAGAGTGACTCACCACGGGATGACCGACCGATTGATCGATTGGTATCCCGACGGAAAAAACCTGCTGTTCGTTTCGTCCATGAACAGCGGAAAGCAGAGATTCAATCAATTCTATAAAGTCGGCCAGACCGGGGGATTGCCCGAGAAGCTGCCCATTCCCTACGGCGAAATGGCCTCGCTTTCTCCCGACGGAAAAAAGATCGCCTATACGCCGATCAGCCAGGCCTTCCGAACATGGAAACGGTATCGCGGCGGCTGGCATGCAGACATCTGGATCTTCGACCTTGAGAAAAAAACGGCCGAGAATATCTCCCGGAGCGCGACCAACGATGAATTCCCGATGTGGTCCGGGAACAAAATCTATTATCTGTCCGACCGCGGTCCGGAGATGAGGGCCAACGTCTGGTCCCACAACCTCGCGACAAAAGAGAACAGGCAGATCACTAAGTTCACGGATTTCGACATCCACTTTCCTTCCCTGGGGCCTGCTGACATCGTTTTCGAGAAGGGCGGCGAGCTGTATCTGTTGAGCCTGGCCGACGAGAAATATCATCCGGTCCAGGTGAAATTGGTGACGGATGAAGTCACCTTGATGCCGAAAGTGGCCAAGGTCTCGATCCTCGTCCAGGGCGGATCGCTGTCACCCGACGGCAAGCGCGCTGTCATTGAAGCCCGCGGCGAAATTTTTTCCGTTCCGGCCGTCGATGGACCCATCTATAACCTGACCAAAAGCTCCGGGGTCGCCGAGCGATATCCCGCCTGGTCGCCCGACGGCAGGTTCGTGGCCTATTGGAGCGATCGATCGGGCGAGTACGAGCTGACGATCAGGGACATGGAGAAACCCGGCGAGGAAAAAAAGATGACGTCGTACGGGCCCGGCTACAGATACCAGTTGTTCTGGTCCCCGAACAGCAAGATGATCGCTTTTATCGACAAGGCGATGGAGATCTTCATCTACGACTTGGATAAAAATACGACCGTCAAGGTCGACAAGGCGTATTATTTCTATCAGGGCAGCCTTCAGTCGTTCCAGGTAAGCTGGTCCTCCGACAGCCGGTGGATGGCCTATTCGCGGGACCTCCAGACGCGGCATACGGCCGCTTTTTTATACGACGTGAAAGCGAACAAGGCCCACCAGGTGACCTCGGGCTTTTATGCAGACGCCAATCCGACCTTCGATCCCGATGGGAAATATCTGTATTTCGAGACCAATAGGACATTCAATCCTGTCTATGGCGATGTCGACAATACCTTCATCTATGCCAACTCGACGAATATCGCCGCCGTCCCCCTGACCGAGGACGTGGCGTCTCCCGTAGCGCCCAAGAATGACGTGGCCGCCGTCAAAAAGGACGAGCCGAAGAAAGACGAGCCGGCGGCGAAGAAAGACGAGAAAAAATCGGAAAAAGAGCCGGCCAAAGAGGAGACCAAGGATAAAGAAAAGCCCAAAGAAGTCAAAATCACGCTGGAGAATTTCGAAAAGCGGCTGGTCGTCCTGCCGCCGGCCCCCGGCAACTATGGAGACATGGCCGCCGTCTCCGGAAAACTCATTTATCATAAGCTGCCCAACACGGGAGCGGCCAATAAAAACAGGGCCGTGGTCTATTATGACTTCGAAAACCGGGAAGAAAAAACGATCATCGACGATTCGGATGTTTTCATGGTGAGCGCCGACGGCAAGAAAATCCTGATCGGCAAGGTCGGGAATTTCGCCGTCGTGGACATCGCCCCGGGTCAAAAAATGGAGAAGTTGATGCCGACGGCTCAGCTCGAAATGACCGTCGATCCCCGGGCCGAATGGAGGCAGATCTTCAACGAAGTCTGGAGATTGGAGCGCGATTTCTTCTACGATCCAAACATGCACGGCGTGGATTGGAAGGGCTTGGGCGACCGCTACGGGAAATTGATTGACAATTGCGTGACCCGATGGGACGTCAATTTCGTGATCGGGGAGCTGATCGCCGAGCTGAGTGCGTCGCACACCTACCGCGGCGGCGGCGATACGGACGAGGGGCCGACCAGGAACGTCGGCTGCCTCGGCATCGATTGGGAGATTGCCGACGGCGCCTATAGAATCGCCAAGATCATCGCCGGCGCGCCCTGGGATTCTGAAGTCCGTTCGCCCCTGCAAATGTCCGGCCTAAAGGTCAAAGAAGGGGACTACATTCTTGCCGTCAACGGCACCCCCTTGAATATCCAGGAGGATCCATGGTCGGCGTTCGAAGGGCTGGCCGGAAAGACCGTGGAATTAACGGTCAACAGCAAGCCGAGTCTTGAGGGCGCCCAGAAGGTCATCGTCAAGACGATGGCCGACGAAACCCGGCTGAGAAACCTGGCCTGGATCGAATCCAACAGAAAACGCGTCGAGGAGGCGACAAAGGGCAGGGTCGGATATATCTATGTTCCCAGCACCGGCATTGACGGCCAAAACGAACTCGTCCGCCAATTCGCCGCCCAATACGAGAAAGCCGGGCTGATCATCGACGAGCGCTTCAACGACGGGGGACAGATCCCCGATCGTTTTATTGAATTGCTCGACCGGAAGCCGTTGGCGTTCTGGGCCGTGCGGGACGGTTTGAACTGGCAATGGCCGCCGTTCGCCAACTTCGGTCCCAAAGTCATGCTGATCAACGGCTGGAGCGGTTCAGGAGGCGATGCTTTTCCGGATTATTTCCGCAAAGCGAAGCTGGGACCGCTCGTGGGAACGCGGACGTGGGGCGGGCTGATCGGCTTGAGCGGCTCTCCCGGCCTGATCGACGGCGGCACAGTCACGGTTCCGACCTTCAGGATGTATGACCCGGACGGGAAGTGGTTCAAAGAAGGCCACGGCGTCGAACCCGATATCGAAGTCATCGACGATCCGTCCCAGCTGGCCAAGGGCGTCGATCCGCAGCTTGAACGGGCGATCCTGGAGGCGATGAAGGCCCTGGAAAAAAATCCCCCGGTCAAGCCGAAACAGCCGCCTTATGAAAAGAGATGAAATAACGGGGTATAAGCGTCCGGTCGGTCTCTTGCGGTTGACGGGCGCCGGACTTGTGGTATATTCTGTCTGAGCTTAGATTCGCTTCCAGGAGAGCCAATATGGCGCTTGATCCTCAGCTTCTCGAGATTCTCGCCTGCCCCGTATGCAAAACGGATGTCAAGCTGACCGCGGACGAAAAAGGCCTGAAGTGCGTGACATGCCACCGCGTCTATCCCATTCAAGACGACATCCCCGTGATGCTTATCGACGAGGCCACGATTGACCCAAAACGGCCCACCAAGAGCTGACCCCGGGCCCGGCGACCTCAAAAAAATTCTCCTCATCCGGCTGCGGCGCATCGGCGATATCATCATGACGACGCCGGCTGTGGCTCTCCTTAAAACCCGGCTCCCCGGGGCTTCCCTCACATATCTGGTCGAAGAACCTTACCGGCGGCTGGTTGAGGGCAATCCCTATTTGGATAGGGTTATCGTCGTCAAAAAAAATCAAAAATTTCGAGATTTTGTGAAGCTCATCCTCCAAGTCCGGGCGGAAGGCTACGACGCGCTTCTCGATTTTCACGGCGGGCCGCGGGCCTCTTGGATCACGTTTTTCTCCAAGGCGCGCCTCAAGATCGGCTACAGGATCAAGCACAAAGGATTCCTCTACGACATTCGTGTGCCCAGGGGCCGGGAGGAAGGAGACGAAGGCGGCTTTGTCCACAGCGTCGAAAACCACGCCAATCTCGTGCGGGCTCTGGGCATTGCTTTTGATGAGTCCGCCATTCCGCCGCTCGTTCATCCCGACCCGACCAAAGAAGAAGCCCAGCGTATACGGAAAATCCTTGAGGAAAAGGGCGCCCTTCGATCAAAAAACGTGGTCCTCCACATCGGCGCCGGCAATGAATTCAGGGACTGGGGCATAGAAAACATCACGGGCCTCGTCCGGCGGCTGGCCCGGTTGCCCGGCCTAAAAATCGTTATGGTCGGTTCGGCCTCGGAAGTCGATCAAAGAGCCGAGACGGACATCCTCGAGGAATTAGCCGCGGCCGGGGCTTCGGACTCGCAAAATATCATCTCTCTGGTCGGGCTGCTCAATCTTATCGAGTTGAAAGAGGTGATCGCTCGGGCGGCGCTCTTTGTCGGCCCGGACAGCGGCCCGATGCACGTCGCGGCTTCGACATCAACCCCGATTGTCGCCTATTTCGGCCCGACCCTCCCTGCCCATTTTGCGCCATGGAAGGCCAAGGCCATCTTCATCGAAAAAGCCATGGACTGCCGCCCCTGCAAGCAGCGCCGGTGCGTCACCGCCGATTTCCGCTGTCTGCGCTCCATCACGCCCGATGAGGTCTTTGCCGCGTGTCGGAATTTTTTGATCCCCTCGACATCGCCGGAGGGCTCAAGCGATTAAACGTACCAGGTTTCTTCCTTTGTTCGGAAGTCTCTCCAAATATGTGATTTCAAAGAGATGCCGGAATCGCCCCGAAGCCCCATAGCGGAGGGGGGCCCCGTCGGCTTTTCGACGGGGGGAACCGACGGGACTGGTCCCACAGGGGCCCGGGGGCGATTCCGGCACCGATAGAAAATCACACAAGCGGAGATGATTACCCTTTGTTCTCTTATTTTGTCAGGGATTGAAAGGGCATGATATAATAGCCCTCTTTAAACATTCCCATGAAAGATTATCTCCGATCCTTCGTCGCAGGAAAAAGCCTTTTGGAAGCGGTTCTCATCCCGGCGGTTTCCCTGGCTGTTCTCTTCTCGTTCATCTCGATCAGCGCGACAGAAGGCTTCCTAGCCCTCGCCCTCATCGTTTTGCTCATTCTGATTATTCAGAAAAAACGGCGCTTCGCTTTCCCGGCGTTTTTCTGGCCCCTTCTTGTCTACGCCGGGCTGTCGCTCGTCGCATCGATTCTCTCGGTCAATCCCGAAATGAGTCTCAAAGACTCACGGGACCTGCTTCTGTTCCTCGTCGTGCCCCTCGTCTATACGGCCGTTGCTAAAAAAAAGGATCTCGACCTGGTCGTTTGGGCTATCCTCGCCTCCGCTCTGGCCAGCTCCCTGTATTCCTTTTATTACTATTTCTTCATGGCCTCTCCGGGGGAGCGGGTGAAGGGATTCATGGGTCACTATATGACCCAGGCCGGCCTCCTGCTTCTTTTCGGCTCGCTGGCGCTGGGAATGGTTTTTTTCGGGCGGGGAAAAATGAGAATTCTGTGGGGAGCGAGCTTCTGCCTGGCTGCCGCAGCTCTGGTCATGACCTTAACCCGGAGCGGCTGGATCGGACTGGCCGTCGGGCTGTCCATCATTTTGTTGCTCTGGAAGCCGAAAACGCTCATCCTGGTCCCGGTCCTGGCCGGGCTCGTTTTTATCGTGAGCCCGGAGACGGTCAAGAAGCGCGCCCTGAGCATTTTTAGCCTTCGCGGCGCCTCCAACCGGGAGCGGGTCCAATACTTCAACGCCGGAATCAAGATCATCGGGGATTATCCGCTCTTCGGAACCGGCCCGGACACCGTCGATATGGTCTTCCAGAATCCCAAGTACGGCCTCGGGGAAATCGCGAAAAGAAACGTCCACCTCCATAACAACTTCATTCAGATCGCGGCCGAACGGGGAATCGTGACACTGGCGGCGTGGGTCGCCTTCATCGTCTGGGCGTTCGCCCAATTGCTGAAACTCGTGACAAATAAAGCGAACCCGAAATCTTCGCCGGACCCGCTGGCCGCGGGAGGGCTGGCCGCGCTGGCCGCGTTTGTCGTGGCCGGCCTGTTCGAGTATAACTTCGGCGATTCCGAGGTCGTCACGCTCTTATTATTGATCCTGACCCTTCCTCTCATTCCCCGGGCCCGTTTTGGGGACGCTTTGGGATCAGACCCGGAAACGTCCGCCACATGTCCCCAACCTGTCCTTGACCTGTCCGCAAAACTGACTCCAGAATGAGCAAGAAGAGAATCGTACTGAAAGCAGTACTGGCTGCACTCCTGATCTATGCCTGCTGGCTCGGCTGGCAGGTCCTCCGTTTCAAGACCTACCCATCAGCCCCCGCGCCGGCCACCTCCCCGGCTGAGCCGGCCCCGCCGTCCCGCGAGATTGAGGGCGTTTACCACATCCATTCGCGATACTCGGACGGCAGAAAAACTCCCGACCAGATCGCCCGGATCGCGGCCGAGGCCGGTCTCGATTTCATCATCCTGACGGATCATGGGAAACCGAACTACGCCTCGCTCGCCTCCCAGGGATGGAAGGACGGGCTGCTCGTGCTCGCCGGGTCGGAGCTTTCCGTCAGCCGCGGCCATCTGGTCGGTCTGGAGTTTAGTCAGCCCTCCCGGACATTCTCCCAGAACGCAGAGCTGGCCGCCCGGGAAATCAACGCCCTTGGCGGCTTTTCCATCATTGCCCACCCCTATTCAAAGACGCGCTGGTCGTGGGGAACAGAGGTCGAATTCTCCGGCATCGAAATCATTGATGCCGACACCATGATCCAAAAGAACGCGCTCCGCTTCCTGCTCTATCTCCCGGCGCTGTTCGTCCAGCCGAAATTGACGCTGCTTCGGATCATCGACCCTCCCAGCCAAACGCTCCGCAAGTGGGAAGAGCTCAACAGCCGGAACAATGTCTCCGGCCAGAGCCGCGTTTACGGATACTTCAGCGCCGACGCCCATTTTATTTACAAGGCCGTTTTTCCCGTCTTCCATCTTCATGTCTTGCTGGAGAAGCCGCTGTCGAGGGAATTTGAGGCGGCCCGGCGGCAAGTGTTCGATGCCCTCCGCACCGGCCGTTTCTTCAACGCCGTCGACGCCGCGGCCAAGGCTGAGGGATTTAACTTCTGGGCGGAAAATGATGGTAAAATATACCCGATGGGCGAAGAATTGGACCTTGAGCGCGGGGAGGCCGGGCCGACCGGGCCGGTGAAGCTCCGTGTCCGAGCTCCTTTTTCATTTGCCCACGAGATCCGGCTCGTCTGCAACGGCCAAATCCTCATGCGGTCGAGCGAAAGAGAAGCAACATTTGAAGCGTCCGTGCCGGGCGTCTATCATGCCGAAGTCTATCTTAGAAAAAAATCGCCTCTCCATGCGGCCGTTCCCTGGATCCTCTCCAACCCGGTATTTTTGCGTGTTCCTTTAAGAAAGGAAATCCGATGATCAAATACGACCTAAAAAAAATGCGGCGCATCATCCAGAATTTCGAGGGCCGCCGGGTCCTCGTCCTGGGCGACTTGATGCTGGACCGGTATATCTGGGGAAGCGTGTCGCGCATTTCGCCTGAAGCCCCTGTGCCGGTTGTGGAGGTCCAGAAGAGCACTTCGTGCCTGGGCGGGGCGGGGAATGTCAGCCAAAACCTGGAAAGCCTTGGCGCACGGCCGCTGCCGGTGGGAGTCGTGGGTGAGGACGAAGAAGGGTTGTGGATCAAGAAGCATGTCGGCGAGGGGCTCGGGATCTTCGTCGATGCGGACAGGCCGACGACCGTCAAAACGCGCATCATCGCCCATCATCAGCAGGTTGTCCGGGTCGACCAAGAGCGGAAAAAGGCCATTTCTCCTGATGTGGAAGAAAAGATCGTCCGGTTGATCCGGAAAGAAAAATGCGACGGCCTCATCATCTCCGATTACAACAAGGGGATCATCACCGCGCGGCTCATGGAACGCGTGCTGCCGTTCGCCAAGGGGAGACGGATCCCGGTCTTCGTCGACCCCAAGATCGAAAATTTCCGGCTTTATTCGCCCGTCACTTTTATCTCGCCCAATCATATGGAAGCGGAAAAGATCGTTCACCATCCCTGCCGCACGGATGCAGAGGTGGAGAAAGCGGGCCAGGAGATCTTGGCCGGCCTGTCGAGCCTTTATCTCATTATCAAGCGCGGGGAACAGGGGATGTCGATTTTTGAGCAGGGGAAGAAGCCTGTCCACATTCCGGCCAACGCCCGGGAAGTGTTCGATGTGACCGGAGCGGGGGACACGGTGATTGCGACGGCGGCCCTGGCGCTTATGTCGGGGGCTACGATCCAGGAGGCGGCGATCCTGGCCAATGCGGCGGCGGGTGTGGTCGTGGCGAAAATCGGGACAGCCACCTGCTCGCCGGAGGAGCTCCTCTCCGCCCTTTAGCCCAGGGGGTATCTGCCTACCCTAAGGTTTTCTCTTTTTATCGGGGGGGAAAAATATTATAATATCAGCCTATTAGGCCATTGAAGGACTTTACATACGATGTGCGGCGTCATCGGCATCTTCAGCAACGACCACGTTTTCCGTGACCTCTACCAGGGGCTGCTGGCCATCCAGCACCGGGGCCAGGACGCGGCCGGCATCATCACCTACGACGGCCGTTTCCATACCAAAAAAGGCAACGGACTGGTCCGCGATATCTTCACCGCCGAGCATGCCCAGCGCCTGACCGGGAACATCGGACTCGGCCACACCCGCTACCCCACGATCGGCGGCGGCCGGGGCGAGGACGCCCAGCCCTTCCAAGTCAATTCGCCTTTTGGGATCATCATGGCCCACAACGGCAACGTCGTCAATTACGCTGAGCTCAAACGGCTCCTCTTCGAGAAATACCATCGTCTCCTCAACTCCGACAACGACGTCGAGAGCATTCTCAACGTCTTCGCCCAGGAGCTGGCCGATCAAAAAGCCCGGAAGCTCCTACCCGAACACGTTTTCAAGGCCGTGGCCGGCGTTTTCAAGAAGGTCAAAGGGAGCTACTCGGTGGTGGCCTACATCGCCGAACAAGGGCTGGTCGCATTTCGCGATCCTTACGGCATCAAGCCTCTTGTCTACGGCGTGCGGCGCGACGGCATCTTGCCTTCCTACGCCGTCGCCTCGGAGAGCGTCTCGCTCAACATCATGAATTTCGGAGAGATCAAGGACATCGAGGCCGGCCAGGCCGTCTTTATCGACCAGTCCCGCAACTTCCATTCGCGCCGGATCGCCCGGCGCCCGCATTCGCCGTGTCTCTTCGAGTGGGTATATTTTGCCCGCCCGGATTCGTTCATCGACGACGCCAATGTTTACCGCTGCCGCGTCAACCTGGGCCGCCTCCTGGCCGAGGAGATCAAAAAACAAAACCTGCACATCGATGTCGTCGTCCCGGTGCCCGACTCGGCCCGCGATGCCGCTATCGAAATCGCCCGCAAGCTCGACCTGAAATACCGCGAAGCCCTCGTCAAAAACCGCTATATCGGCCGGACCTTCATCATGCCGGACAACGACGAGCGCAAAACCTCGGTCCGGACCAAGCTCAACCCCATCGCCGGCGAGTTCAAGGATAAGGACGTGCTGCTCGTCGACGACAGCATCGTCCGGGGCAACACCTCGCGGGCCATCATCAAGATGGCCCGGGAGTGCGGGGCCAAGCATGTCTACTTCGCCGCCTACTCGCCGCCCCTCCGCTATCCCTGTGTCTATGGGATCGATATGCAGACCAGGACGGAATTCGTGGCCCGCCATTCCGATGTCGAGCAGATCGCCAAGAAGATCGGCGCCGACAGGGTCATCTACCAGACGCTCGACAACCTGAAAAAGGCCGTCCGGATGGAGAACAAGAAGCTGAAGAATTTCTGCGCGGCGTGCTTCGACGGATGCTACGTGACGGGGGACGTCACGCCCGAAATGCTCAAGACCATCGAGAAGGAGCGGAAGGCGATCCAGGAAGGCCAACTCGAGCTGAATATATAGCCGGGGGATTTCCGGCGGACAATACCGCGATGGCCTGAGAATTGTCCCGGGAAAATCCCCCCTGAGATTTCTCAGAGACTGAGGAGGAAGGATGAGAGTTCTGATCACGGGAATCACCGGGTTCGCGGGCAGTCATCTCGCCGAATACATCCTGGCCCATCACCCGGGCGTCCGCGTCTGCGGCATCGTCCGCTGGCGGAGCCGGATGGACAATATCTGCGGCATTACCGATAAAATCGAGCTCCACGAGGCCGATCTCAAAGATATCGTCTCTCTCAGGAAATGCTTGGCCGAGATCAAGCCCGACCGCATCTTCCACCTGGCCGCCCAGAGCTTCGTCCCCACCTCCTGGAAAATGCCGGCCGAGACGTTCGCCATCAACGCCGTCGGCCAGATCAACCTCTTTGAGGCGCTGCTCGGCCTCAAGATGAATCCGCGAATCCAGGTCGCCGGATCGAGCGAAGAATACGGGCAAGTCTTTCCCGACGAGGTCCCCATGAAAGAGACCAATCCCCTCCGGCCGCTGAGCCCCTACGCCGTGAGCAAGGTCGCCCAGGACCTCCTGGCCTGGCAATATTTCCAAAGCTACGGGATGAAGACGGTCCGGACGCGCGGTTTCAACCACACCGGGCCGCGGCGCGGCGATGTCTTCGTCACTTCGAATTTCGCCAAACAGATCGCCGAGATCGAGAAAGGGAAGAGAGAGCCCGTGATCTATGTCGGCAATCTGGAGGCGAAGCGCGATTTTACCGATGTCCGCGACATCGTCCGCGGCTACTGGCTCTGCCTGGAAAAAGGCGAGCCCGGCGACGTCTACAATATCGGGACCGGCAAAGCCTATTCCATGCAGGAAGTCCTGGACATGCTGCTGGCCCTGAGCAAAACGAAGGTCAAGGTGAAAGTCGACCCGGCCAGGCTGCGGCCGTCGGACGTGCCCATCCTGTTATCGGATTGCCGTAAGTTCGTTTCGTTGACGGGATGGAAGCCGGAGATCCCGTTGAAGCAGACGTTCAAGGACCTTTTGAATTACTGGCGCGGAAAAGTCGGAAAATAAAAAGAGGAGATGGTCAGGACACGGATCTGGCGATGACAATGAAAAAGGTTCTGATCACGGGAGCGACAGGGTTTGTCGGCCGCCATCTCATCCATCGGCTCGCTTCGTCCCAGAAGCCCCGCTACGAAATTTTCGGCTCTTGTTATCCGGAACGGCCCGAGCACTGCATCGATCTCTGCGCCCAATTCCCGGACTTGAAGCTTTTGCACCTGGACTTGCGCTCGGAAGATTCTGTCCGGGCAGCCGTCCAAAGCGTCAAGCCGGACTGGATTTTTCATCTCGCCGCCGTCTCCCAAGTCCGCCTGTCGTGGGAGAACCGGCAGGAGACCATCGAAACGAATCTCATGGGCACGCTCTACCTCTATGAGGCCGTGCGCACGTCCTCCCCCAAAACGCGGACCCTCTTCATCAGCTCCTCCGACGTCTATGGATGCCTGGCGCCAAAAAGAAGAACCTTCCGGGAAGAGGAGCGGGGCTGCGCCGTCAGCCCCTATGCCTTCAGCAAAATCAGCAGCGAGATTCTGAGCGAATTTTATGCCGCGACGGAACGATTGGACATCGTCATCGCCCGGCCATTTCCGCATACGGGGCCCGGACAGAGCGCGGATTTCGTCTGCGGAGACTGGGCCCGCCAGATCGCCTCGATCGAAAAACAAATCGGCATCCGTCCCCCGGTCATGACGGTCGGGAATCTCGAGATTCGGAGGGACTTCTCCGATGTCCGGGACATCGTCCACGCCTACATCCTACTCATGGACAACGGCCGCCGCGGCGAAATCTATAATGTCTGCTCGGGCCGGGCGACCTCCCTCCAAAAAATCCTCGACATTCTCCTATCCCTCTCCTCAACCGAGATCGAAGTCCGGGTCGATCCGACGAAAATCCGTAAGACGGATATTCCGTTCCTCGCCGGCAGCCGCCAGAAAATTAAAAAGGAAACGGGCTGGGAACCGCGCATCCCCTTGAAAAAAACGCTCATCGATGTGCTGGAATACTGGAGAAAGAAGGTCTGATCGCCCCATGGAACACCCGAAAAATTCACAAACGGTCCTGGTGACAGGAGGAGCCGGTTATATTGGCTCGCTCCTCTGCGGAGAACTGCTCTTTCGCGGCCACCGGGTCACCGTCATCGATAATCTGACGTTCGGCGGGAACTCTCTCCTTGGCTACATGGCCCACCCCCATTTCGCTTTTCACAAGGCGGATGTCTGCGACAGGAAGAGCCTCGAGCCCTATTTCGCCGGTGTCGATCATGTCGTCCA
>JAPKZH010000272.1 GCA_026393905.1 Candidatus Aminicenantota bacterium | reverse complement strand
AGGACGTCCACGATCCGCTGAGAGGTCTCGACGTTGCCGGCCGCTGTCGCGGCGGGATATTGGGCGCTGACGACCAGGCCGGGAGGCGCGATGATCCTCAGCGGACGCAGCAGCCCCGTATTAAAGGGGATATCTTCTTCGATCAAGGAGCGGAAGACATAGAGGACGGCCGACAAGGTCACCGTGGAATTGGCATTGACGCTTCCCTTGACCTGGGGCGAAGAGGCGCTGAAATCAATGACGGCCCGGCTTCCCCGGATGAGAATTTGAACGGCGATCCTAACGGGGTCCCCGGAAATGCCGTCGTCATCCAGATAATCGGTGAACTCATAGGTTCCATCCGGAATTCTCCGGATGGTTTGTCGCAAGAATTTTTCCGTGTAATCCTGGATCAAGGCCGCGTAGCGCCGGATCTTGCCCAGCCCGTACTTGCGGACCGCTTCCCGGGTTCGTTGTTTTCCTTTTTCGCAGGCGGCGATTTGGGCGAGAAGGTCGCCCTTGCGCTCTTCGGGCGTGCGGACGTTGGCCAGGATCAAACCAAGAATGTCTTCGTCCAGGCGGCCTTTTCGAATCAGCTTCAGGGGAGGCAGGATCAGCCCTTCCTGGAATATCTCGGTAGCCAGCGGCATGGAGCCCGGCGTCATCCCTCCCACATCCGAATGATGGGCCCGGTTGGCGGCAAAAAAAGCAAGTCTCTTCTTAATAAAGACGGGCGCGATGCAGGTGATATCCGGGAGATGGGTGCCGCCCCGGTAGGGATCATTTAGGATGACAAGGTCTCCCTCTTCGAACGTCGTAGCCTTCATGGCCGCTTGGACGGAGAGGGGCATAGCCCCCAGGTGAACCGGAATATGGGAGCCCTGGGCGAGAGTCTCTCCCCGGTCATTGAAGAGGGCGCAGGAGAAATCTTTTCGTTCTTTGATATTGGGGGAGAGGGCCGTCCGGCCGAGCACGGCGGCCATTTCCTCGGAAATGGAGACAAAGATATTCTTGAAAATCTCCAGTTCGATCGGGTCGAATGTCTTCATGGATCTTTATTCTTTATGCATAATCAGGTTCAAATATCCGTCCACCTTGAGCTTGAATCCCGGGGGCAGGAATGTCGTGGAGCCAAAATCGACCAGCAGGGCCGGCCCCCGGAGACTGGTCCCCGGAGAAAGCAAGGACCGGTCATAGACCGAGCCCACATATTTTTTCTTTTCAAAATAGAGGACCTGCTTTCTAAGAAGGGCGGCGGCCAAGGGAGCCTTGGATTCAGGCGCTTTTCGGAGCTTGATTTTCCGGCTCAGGCCCCTGGCGTTGAGACGGATATTGACGATCTCCACCTGTCCTTGAGGGTGATGATAGGAATAGAGCCTTTTATGCTCGCGGTGGAAATCGGCGAGCTGGCGGCTGGGAGATGTCTTCTGATAGGGCATGGTGATCTCGTAGGACTGTCCTAGATAACGAAGATCAAGATAACGCTCAAGGACGATCGACGGCCGGGCAAAGCCGTCTTGCCGGAGATCTTCGAGGCCCCGCTGTTCCAGCTTTGAGAAGAGGCGTTCAAGCTCCTGCCGATCGATCTGGTCGATGAGCTTGAGTATCGACCGGGAATAATCTTTGACCGAATCGGCCAGAAGAAGCCCGAAGGCCGAAAGAACGCCGGCGTTTTTGGGGACGATCACGCTATTCATCCGGAGGTGGCAGGCCATGTCTGCGGCATGCATGCCGCCGGCGCCGCCAAAGGAAAAGAGAGCGAAGTCCCTGGGATCAAAACCGCGCTCGATGGAGATGACCCGGATCGCTTTTTCCATGTTGGCGTTGGCGATATCGATGATGCCCTGGGCCGTTTCCAGCAGCGTTTTCCCGATCTTGGCCGCGATTGTTTTCACGGCCCGGCGGCTTCTTTCGGGATAGATCTTCATCGTCCCGCCGAGAAAAAAGTCGGAGTCGATCCGGCCCAGGACGAGGTTGGCGTCCGTGACGGTCGGCCACTCGCCCTTTCCATAACAGGCGGGACCGGGGTCCGCTCCGGCGCTCTGGGGCCCGACCCGGAGAGAGCCGCCTTTGTCGATATGGGCAATCGAGCCGCCCCCCGCGCCCACGGAGTGGATATCGATGATCGGGATGCGGACAGGAAATTCGCCGATGGCATTCTCGCTCGTCCTGCGAATCCGCCCTTCTATCAATGAGACATCCGTGGATGTGCCGCCCATATCAAAGCTCACGATCTTTGGAAAGCCGGCGGCCTTGGCCAGATACAGAGATCCCACGACGCCTCCGGCCGGTCCGGACAGGGCCGTCCGGATCGGCTCCTTGTTGGCTTTCTCCGCGGAAATATAGCCTTCGTTCGACTGCATGATCCTGAGATCGGCCTTCCGGAGTTTTTTCTCGAGAAGGCCGAGGTAATGATGGAGAATCGGCATCAAATAAGCGTTGACGGCCGTCGTCGATGTCCTCTCATACTCTCGGTATTCGGGGAGGATTTGGCTGGAGACGGAGGCCAGGATTCCGCGTTTTTCGAGCTCATGGAATACCGCGTCTTCATGGACCGGATTGGCGTAGGAATTGATGAGGGAAACAGCCACGGCTTTAGCGCCCGAGGCTCTGATTCTTTCGGCGATGGCCCGGATGTCTTTGGCGGCGGCGGCCTTTTCGACGAGACCGACCGCCGTGACGCGCTCATCGAGTCCGAAACAGAGCCGGCGGTCGACAATGGGATTCCTTCGTTCGCCTTGGAGGCTGTAGAGGTTGCGCCGGGTTTGCCTGCCGATCAAGAGAATATCCTCAAATCCTTTTGTCGTGATGAGCGCGATCTTGGCCCCTTTCCGTTCAAGCAGGGCATTCGTGGCGACGGTGGTTCCATGAATGACGATGAGCCGCCTATCCTGCTCGAGAAATTCGTTGAGCCCTTCGATGATGGCTACCGAGGGGTTCGAAGGCGTCGAAGGGAGTTTCTTGGTGGATATCTTACCGCGTTCGAAAATGACGAAGTCGGTGAAAGTCCCTCCCGTATCGACGCCGATTCGAACTTCACGCATGGTTTAAGAAATATATTTTTATCTTTACTTTCCGAAAAATCAAGGCTATTCGTATAACTCATTGCCGCGCGCTTTCTTAGCTGGGCGAGGACTGATCAACGAAAAAACCGTCCGAGTGGCGAGCGGGCACGGTTCCTCTCCTTTAATTGCCTTGATGGAGAGGAGAGCGAGACACGAGGTCGAGCAGCTTTCTTGACTCGCCGGGGGCAAGCGCTGCGCGTTTTGGAGTTGATCAGTCCGAGCCTAATTACAGGTGGTGCAGGATTTGCTCGAGCAGGACGAGCAGCTTGCCGAGGACGTTTTGATGCGGTTGGCCCCGCCGCCGATTCCGAACGCGGAAAAAAGCTTCTGGAGGTCCTTGCTGCCGCAGGACTCGCAGCCGACGGCCTTTTCCTGGCCGAGGCGGACCAGCGCTTCGAAACGCGTTCCGCAGGCTTTGCAGTTGACTTAGGCCGCCCTCAAGCCCCCGTAGCGGAGGGGGGTCCCATCGGCTTTCCGATGGGGGGAACCGACGGGACTGGTTCCCCGGGGTGGGGGGCTACGGGCGGCCTAAGCGCCGCCCCATTGGAGATGTCATTTTAATAATTACGTTAATATTAGTTCAAGATAGCGATGACCTCGATCTCAACCTTGACGTCCCTGGGCAGCCGGGCCACCTGGACGGCCGCCCGGGCGGGGAAGGGCGTCTTCAAGAATTCCGCGTAGACCTTGTTCATGGGGGCAAAGTCATTCATGTCCTGGAGAAAGACCGTGGCCTTAACGACATTGTCCAGAGACGTCCCCGCGGCCTCCAGCACGGCGCTGACGTTTTTGAGCACTTGGCGCGTCTGGTCTTCGATGCCGCCCGTGCTGAGCTCGCCGGTCTGAGGCACAATCGGAATCTGGCCGGAGCAGAATACGAATCCATTCGCCACAATTCCCTGGGAATAGGGGCCGATGGCCTGGGGCGCTTTATCGGTCTTCACTTCTTTTTTCATCTCTTTACTCCTTTTGCACGCGGGTAAGGTTTGTAAGGCTGAAAGAGCTGTGCCGCCTAGGGCGATCAAGACGTCTCGTCTTTTCATCCTTCGCCCTCCTCCAAAATTACGATATGACTAGAATTCTTACGGGGCGGCTTTCCATGGCCCCGTCCTTGCCCAAGGCCAGCGCTCTAATCGTATAAGAACCGGGGCTGAGATTCCAGGCCAGGGAATAGGGGCGGCGGCAGTCTCCGATCCTTCGGCCGTTGACCCGCCATTCGACGAGCCGTATCCCGGGCGTTTCATTCACGGAGGCTTTGAGCAGAATGGCCTGGTAGGTTTTCCGCAGCACGGGGTCCATCTTGAAGATATCGCCCTCTTGAGGAAAAGTGATCTCGACGCCGGACGAAGGGCGCTCGGAATTTGCGAGGAGAACGGCCGCAGCGATGATTCCTTGCTCATGATTCAGGGTACACAGGAATCGCGGTTCGGTCCCCGCGAGAAAGATTTCGTCGATCGTGCCGGGACAGCGGGCCGAGGGAAGCTTTCCCGAAAGCGGGCAAATCGCTCGGTGGACCAAGTTCGTTGGTTCCCGGAATTCCTCATTCTGGTTCCGGCTTGAAATGAGCAACATCACATCCCTGAATAATGGGCCGGCCCCGGTCATGCCGGAGACATTGTGCATAGGCCGGCCGTCAAAATTGCCGACCCAGACGCCGATGGTGATGGCGGGCGTATAGCCGATCGTCCAGTTGTCCCTGAAATCTTTCGAGGTCCCCGTTTTGGCCGCCACAGGAAAATGGAAGTTGAGCGGAGAGAGGTAGCCGAAGGTCGGCACCCGGGCGTCTCTATCTGCGAGAATATGGGTGATGATATAAGAAACTTCCGGTGAAAAAATGCGGCGCCCTTCTTGTTTCTGAGAGGGCGACATCTCCTGGCCGTCTTTCCGGCCATATTTGAGAATAGACCTCTCTTTCAAGGACAAGCCTTTTCGGGCCAGGCAGGCATAGGCGCGCGTCAACTCGAGCAACGTAACCTCACCGTTTCCCAATGTCAGCCCGACGCCGTAAAATTCCGGCGATTGCTGGAGGCTCGCGAATTCCAGGTCCTTCAACCTTCGATAAAGCAAGTCCGGGCCGAGCTTCTGTAGGACGGACACGGCCGGGATGTTATAAGAGCTGGCCAACGCGCTTCTCAACCGGATCGGTCCGTGGTATTTCTCATCGTAGTTCTCGGGAGCAAAGCTGCCGTCTAGAGTAAGGAATTGGGTGGGGACATCCTCGATGATCGTTGCCGCCGTCATGCCTTTCTCCAAGGCCAGGGCATAGGTCAGAGGTTTGAGCGTCGATCCCGGCTGGCGCAGGGCAAGGGTGCCGTTGACCTGGCCGTCATTTCTTTCGTCAAAAAAATCTTTGGAGCCGGCCATGGCCAGAATGTCTCCCGATGAATTGTTTAAGACAAGGACGGCGCCGTTGGTGATGCCTTTTTTTTCGAGAAGACCGAGATGATTTTTGAGCAGAATCTCGATCTTTTCCTGGAGGGGATAATCGAGGGTCGTCCGAACGGCCGAGAGCCCGCTTCTTTTTTCGCCGGGAATCTGGGCCAAAACATAATCGCAGAAATGGGGAGCCCGAAACTTTTCTTGAGCAGGACTGAGGCTGATCTTTTCTTCGAGGGCCCGTTGCGACTCGTCTTTGGCGATAGAACCGCGGCCCGCCATTCTGTGAAGGAGCTCTTTCTGCCGCATTTCGACGGCCCTAAAATTTCGGTATGGATTCAAATGGGAGGGAGAGCGGGGGAGGGTGGCCAGGAAGGCCGCTTCGGCCAGGCTCAAGTCAGAGGCCGGTTTGTCAAAGTAGAGACGGGAGGCCGCTTCAATGCCATAGGCCTGGTTCCCGTAGGAAATGCGGTTGAAGTATTGGACGAGAATATCCTCTTTGGAAAGAGAATGTTCGAGTCGGACGGCCAGCCACGCCTCCAGAACCTTTGAGAAGATGTTGCGGCGGAAACGATAGACATTCCGGACGACCTGCTGGGTGATCGTTGAGGCGCCCGATACGACCTGCTGGTTTCGAAAGTTCTGGAGGAAAGCTCTGGCGATGGCATAGGGGTTGACCCCGGGATGGACGAAGAAATGCCGATCCTCTGCGTCAATGGTGGCTTTGACCAGGAAGGGGGATATCTCGTCTAAGCGCACCCATCGACATCTGCCCCCCTCGTCCGAAAGGACTTCGCGCAGAGGAAGACCGTTCCGGTCCGTGATGAGAAGCGAGATGACGGGGCTGGGATTCAGTTTGCGTTTTGGGACCGGAATGTAAAACGACCCGAAAAACAATAAGAAAGCGCCGCCGAGCGAAAGAACTAGATAAACGAGGCGCCTTTTTCTAGTCTTCACTTGATGATTTTCACCACCTGCTCGGCGCTCCGGCCAAAGACTTCGGGGGCATACATTTCCTCGGCCTTTGTCCCGGGCAGGGTGAATAAGCCCGGAGTCAAGGCCCTGGCCAGGTAGCGATGAGTATGGATGCCCGCGCTCAGGGAATCGGAGAAAAGCAGGACCCTGTTGTCATGCATTTCGATATGGTTGAAGCCTTCCCACCAATATCCTTGTTTCGTTTCGTCCATGGCCTCGAGGCTTCTTTGCTGCTCTTCGCTTTCTGTCAGAAAAGTGGGGTTGACGGCTTCAAAACCGGCCGGAAGCGGATCTTCGATAACGACGAACAGGCCTTCTTTAGGGACAACAATCTGGAGCGTAACGGCCACGAGCGAGCCGGCCTTGATGGATTCCAGGGGTTTTCCGTCGAGGGATGAGATCGTCTTGTACACGGCGAATCCCTCGTCTCTCGGCTCGAGCTTTTGTCTGGGAGCGTAAGTGAATCTGGCCCCGTAATAGAGAATTCCCGGACCTTGTTTTTCGAACCTCAGGGGAAGTGTTTTACCCGATTTGAATTCGGACAGACCTGAAGCGGCCTTGGCCGTCTGCGTCGCCGTCCTGAAGACCTCACTGAGAAGGACTTTTTTTGCCAGGCTGATCTCGACTTTAAAATCCGGCCTGGTTTTTTCCTGGGCGCGGTAGAATTCATTCAGGGCGTAGAACACGAAGAAATTTTCTTGAGTGGAATTCCAACGGCCGGCCTTTCTTTTGTCCACCAGCCATCGAGCGGCTGCCGGCAGCAGGGGATGGTTCTCACCGACTTCAAGGAGCGCTTGGAGGATGATCGCGGTCGTTCGCGTGTTCGAAGAGTAGATCCATCTCAGTCCGAGGTCTGTTTCTTCTTCGAAATGGGCCTGAGCCGCTGTGACTTTGATCTTATTGATGAACTCTTGGACGAGAGTCTTCCGGGCGTCCTGGGACCCCCTGCCGATATGGAGCGCTTTGAGCAGCAAAGCCCGGCCAAATAGGGAGAGGTTCTGCCGTTCTTGGAACAATTTTTCGGCGTAGGCGGGTTCGGGGCGGCCGAAGAGGGCCAGGTCATAGAGGGCGTAGGCCTGCAGGGTTTTCAAGCTGTTGAGGCTGCACGGATAGTCCAGCGTGTCCGGCTTGGCCTGGAGCAGGGTTCTGAGGCGGCTCATGGACTTTTCAAGCCGGGCTTTATCAACCTCATAGCCGGCCACCCGGGCTTTCAGAAGGGTGAAAACGGCGTAGCAGGTCACAAATGGCGATTCGTGACTGGAGTCGGGCCAGAGCCCGAATCCTCCGTTTTCCTGCTGACAACTGTAGGCATCTCTGATCGTACTCTGGACCAGCTTTTTGATGGCCTTCAAATCCAAAGAGCTGAGCTTGAAATCCTGAATGACTTGTGGGGCGACAAGATAGGGAAGGATGGCCGATATCCGTTGTTCCAAACACAAATAGGGATAATCGGTCAGATAATCCACCGAGCCTTTGAGGTCGGCGAGGGCGGAAGCTGCGGCCAGGATCTCGATCTGGCTCGCCGCCGGGTCGATTGTCTCCGGGATAGAGATTTTTTCCTCCCGGGATTCCAGGGTTTGGTCAAACGTGGCCACGGTCTCCGTGGGTCTCGGAAGCTGGATAGGAATCGTCATTTCCAGGCCGTCTGAATCTCCGCCCATCTTGGCCCGGAAGGCAAGGACGGCTTTTCCGGGCTTGCTCGCCTCGAAAGAAAAAAGGGCCTCTTTTTGTTCTCCGGGCGCCAGCGGGAATGCTTGGATATTTTTCTTGTCCAGAAGAATGATGCCCTTCGCCTCGATTCCGAGTTCGACGTTCCCGCGTTGAGGGGAATTATTGTTGATCAGGACTCCTGCCTGGAATTGATCGCCCGCGCGAGCAAACCTGGGGGCCGAGGGCAGGAGGAGAATCGGCTTGGATACCTGAATGCCCAATTCGCTCTGACCGAAGCGCGAGTCTTTCGTTTGGGCAATGGCCATGATTCTGAAAGTCGTCAGGTTGTCCGGGAGCGTGAATTGGACGGATCCTTCGCCCTTATCATCGGTGACCAGCGACGGATTCCAATAAGCTGTCGATTTGAAATCGCCGCGGAGCTCGACTTCGGCCAGGCCCATCGGCGCCGCCATGGTCGGCGCCCCGCCTCCGCCGACGTTTTCGCCTTTCTCTGCGTATTGTCTCTGGCCGACGACGTTCATGCGCGTTTCGGATGTCAGCACGGAAAGAGATTTCTCGTAATAGAACGCGCTGAACAGGTTCGGCGTCTGGTAGCCGATGAGGTTCAAAACGCCGACATCGACGACGGCCAGGGCGATGGAGGCCGGGGCCCCGCTCTTCTTGACATCTCTGACCTTGAGGCGGAGTGTTACTGTCTCTCTTGGCTTGTAACTTTTTTTATCGGTCGCGATTTCCACGGACAGCCTTTTTTCCGAAGGGTCGACGTTGAGCTTGAGGTAGCCGATTTTAAAGGACGGTTTGCCGATATCCAGATTCTCTCCGGCCGAGGCCTGGGACGTCCGTCCTTGGACAAGAAGCACAGAGATATAGACATTGGGAATGGCTTCGGGAGCGATCGGGATTTCAATCTGGCTTGTGCTGCCCTCAATGTCAAGGACTTGGGCCTGCATGATCATTTCCCGCTCGACGGTCACCAGGGCTTTAGCCCGCTCATAAGGAGATTTGACAAGAATTCTGGCCTTGTCGCCAGGTTTGTAGTTGTCGCTGTCGGCGATAAGCTCCAGGGCATCGTCGTCCTTGCGTTCCCACGGGACATAGTCCTTCCCGGTGACATAAAGGTAGGTCGTCGTGGTCACCTTGTTTTTGCGGTTGTCCTCGCCTTCCGCCGCGATCAGGTAGAATCCGGATTTTTCGAGCTCAAAAGATATCTCGGCCGGCTCGGCTTTTGTCTGGACTTCGCGGGAGCCGGACTCGGTGTCTACTTTTTCCGAAACCCATCTGAACCGGCCGCCGACCTCGGCCTTCCGCACGGAGCGCCATTCCCTCTTGATGAGCTTCAGGGAAATCTTTTTCCCGGGCGCAACGGCTCCTGCCGGGTTTGTTGTGATCACTTCGATCGAAACTTTTTCTCCTTTTTTTATAAAAGTCGTGTTTGGCCTGAGGCCGATGTAATAATCGCCTTGGTGGATCAGTGTCTCGATCCGGTTGGAGATCGAGCGCCGGCTTGGACTCGACACCGTGGCTTCCAGCGCAGCCGAAACGGTTCCCTTCTCCTTTTCCGAGACCAGGGGCGTCTTGATTTTGAGCTCTCCCTGCGGACCGAGGGGGGCCTCGCCTGAGGCCAGCAGCCGGCTTTTTTCGGCCAGCCCCTCTTCGTCCCCGAAATCCAGCTCATCGCCGAAGACAAAGCCCTTATGGCCGGGAGGAGAGTAGGATGTCGGATTCAGCCGGAGCGACCATCTGGCCGGCTGCCCCGACATGGCCCCTCCATAAAGATAAGTTCCCCGGATTTCAGCCTGGTAAGAGTCGCCGAAGACAAAGCTCTGTTCAAAAGCGCGAAGATGGACTTCAAATTCCGCGGGACGGAAAGCTTCGACGCGGAATGTTTCTGAGAAGCGGTGCGGCCTTTCCCCCGGAGCCCCGCCCGGGACGGCCGTCGAAATCACATATGTTCCGAGAGAGGCCTCTTCCCGGGTCTCCAAGTCAAAGGCGAATGAGCCGTACAGATCGAGAGGGAGCTTGCCTTTGAAGACGGACTTCTCAAAGGGGTCTTTGATTTCGCACTCAACCTCTTTTACAGAAGGCGGTTCCCACTGGGCTTTTTCTATGTTCCGGAGGACTCCCTTGATATGGACCTGCTCTCCGGCCCTGTAGATTCCCCTCTCGGTAAAAACCGTTCCCCTGATCTTTTCCGGCTCGGCATAATATTCCTCACGGATATTGAAACGGAAAGGCTCGATGCCCGTTCCCCAACGCGATGAAAAGAAAGCGCTGTCCCTGCCCCTCCGGACAAAGACCCACTGTTGGGGCGTATCCCACTCGTCCCGGCTCCGGATGCCGAGAAGCTTCCAGCCGGGGGTTTGGACTTTTCCCTGGATGTCCGTTTTGCCTTTCCAGCGAATCGTGTTCCCGTCGTCTCTGATCTCGACTTCAACCTCGGCAACGGGCTGTCCGGTTTTGAGCTCTGTCACCCAGATGAGGTTATTTTCAGGAGAAAACTTTCCCGAAATTCCGAGATCGGTCACCTGGAGAAAAACCTTTGGGTATCGTTCCCATTGGTCTTCTTCCTTGGCCAGGGTGTCCAGCTGGAGAAAGAGGAATCCGTACGGGGCAGCCAGGATATTTTTCAAGTCAACGGGGACGAGCTGGCGCTTATTTTTGGGGAGCTTCAGCTCCATCAGCTTGTCGACTTGGAAAAAATCCGTCCTGTGTGTAAAAGGCTCATTGGACCAAAAAATTTTGTCATTATTTAAAATCGGGATGACTTCGTCTTTATCGACTCTGGCCGCCTGGAGGCGGACAGAAGCCGTGTTGCAAGCGTAAAAAGGATAAAAAAGACCGCCGTATGCTTCGATGATGCCGTGACCGGTCGTCATATCCACGGCAGGCTTATAGCCGGACGTGGCGAAACGCACCTGGACGTCCTTGCCCAGGACATTGCCGAATTCGTCTTTAAGGTCCGAGGCGATCCGGACGGTGTAGACGGTCTCCGGCTGAAGCGGGACGGAAAGATGAAGAGTCTGTTGTCCGTAGTCCCACTCGGAATAATAATCCGGGATTTCCAGGGCAGGTTCGATGCGGATCTTTTGGACAAAATCCCGATAGATGACACGATTGGAAAAGCTGAATGACAGCGGCTCATAGGGATTGTGCCCTTCTTGCGTTTGGGGGCCGCTGAATTGAAAAGTCTTGAATGTTTCGAAGCTGAAGAGCGTGTTTCCCTCCATGCCTAAAGCGCCTTCTTTTCCCGGCAGGCCGGCCCGGACTTCGACCGCGTAGGTGAAATCCGGCTTTAGTTTGTCTTGGGGATCCAGCAAAAGCGCCTTCTCGGGGTCGATCGAAAGGTCGGTGTAATCGATACTCTTCTTAGGCCGCCGTATCGAAAAGCCCAGCGGACGTTCCTGGCCGTCCTGGCCGACTTCGCTGAAGGAAATAAAATCTTTCACTCGGCTTTCATCGACAGGCTGGTTGAAGACGAGAAGCACGTTCGTCTCGAGCCTCAATTGCCGTTGTTGAGCCTGGGGGAAATGCCTGAGGAGCCTCGGCCGGATCGTAGTCCATGACCATGGAGACTCTTCTTTGAGGACATAGCCATCGAGGGAACGGGTGCCTGCCGGGATGACCGCTTTGATTTCCGTGGCAAAAGGAAACCTCGTTTTTGGCGAAAAGACCAATGTCTTTGTTCCCATCCAACGGCTTTTTCCCGAGAAGGGAGGCTCGAATTTCAGGAGCGAGGAGCTTTCTTCCTGAGGCAAGGGCTCCAGGGCGACCATGGGATGGTCAAAAATGACGAGGATTTCTTCCGCTTCATGGGCGGTCTGGGTCGGGCCTTTCGGACTGACCTGGAGGACGCGGAGCTCTCCTTTGACTTCAGTCACGAGCCGTTCGGCCGGACGGGCTTTTTCCTTCTTCTTGCGGCTCACAACAGCCGCGTCCAAGAAAATCAGGCTTATGGCCACAAAAAAAAGAGCAAGTTTTTTTCTCATGGTGCTTCCTTTCACGTCCATTTTTCAAAAAAAAATAATTGGCGATGGTT
>JAPKZH010000536.1 GCA_026393905.1 Candidatus Aminicenantota bacterium | reverse complement strand
GATGGAGATGAATCCCTGATGGGTCGCTCGGACGTCGGTCGTTTCCCCGCCGACGAGCGTCGGGCTTCCCCGGCCGAGCCAGTAATAGGAGTTTTCGCGGGGGTCCTTCTTTTCGATAATTTCCGGGATATACTTTTTTTGCCCGACCGCAGTGATTTTTGCGCCTTTGATGGGAGGCGGTGGGATGTTGATATTGAGCGTGACGCCCGGGGGAAGGCCGCCGATAAGCACCCGGATGGCCGTTTTGAGGACAAACCGGGTCGCCTCCCGATAATGAAAGTTGCCGTCCCGGTCGGCGATGGCCGAGATGGCCATGGCCGGGACCTCGAAAAAAGTCCCCTGGATGGCGGCCGAAACCGTGCCTGAATAAGAAATGTCCTGCTGGCCGACATTCGGCCCGGGGTTGATGCCGGAGATGATGATGTCGGGCGTGCGGGGGAGAAATTTTTTGAGGGCAAGATAGATACAGTCGGCCGGCGTACCGTCGACCGCATAGATATCGGCCTTGATTTTCTGGACGCGCAGCGGCCGGCGCAGGGAAAGGGCCAGGGAGCTGGCGCTTTTTTCCCTGTCGGGCGCCACGATGAAAATTTTGCCCAGGTCCTTCAGGCCGCGGTAGAGAGCCTGGATGCCTTCGGCAAAGAAGCCGTCGTCATTGGTCAGGAGGATGAGGGGTTGGCGGGTTGTTTTTTTGGGAATCGTCCACCTCGTTTTTTTCGGCCGGGCTCAGGACCGGATCATGATCAAGGCCATCTTGAACTTCTTGACGGCTTTGAGGGCATGCGGCTCGTGGGCCGGCATGATGATCATTTCACCGCTTTTGAGCCCATGGGTTTTGCCCGAAATCATGATCTCCGCTTCGCCGTCCAGACAGAGCACGAGAGCATCGAAGGGGGCCGTGTGCTCGCTGAGCTCTTCGCCCTTGTCGAAGGCAAAGACCGTCACCGTGCCCGTCTTTTTTCTGAGGATTTCCCGGCTGACGACGGCCCCGGCCTGATATTGGGCCAGGCCCGCAAGCCGCAGCGCTTTTGCCTTCAGGTCTTCCGGGTCTTTTTGTTTTTTTATCGTGTCCATTGGAAATTTGTCGCCTTGTAAAAAAGTGGTCGGGACGGGCGGATTTGAACCGCCGACCCCATGCACCCCAAGCATGTGCGCTACCAGGCTGCGCCACGTCCCGACGAAAGGGACGCGAATTATACCAGAAATCGGGAAAAGTTTTTAGACTTTTTTTGGACGCTTTTCGAGCGTCCGGGAGATATCCTGGAGCTCGGTGCGGACCTGCCAGAGCGCCTTTTTCAGCTTGTCCGGATGAAAGGAGGTGGAGGCCGGCTGCAGCCCGAATTCCTCTTCGATTTTGCGTTTGGCCCCGGCCAGGGTGAAACCTTGCCGGTCGATGAGCTCTTTGATGCGGAGGATAATCTCCAAGTCCCTTTGCCTAAATATTTTTTTGCCGCTCCCCGTCTGCCCGGCCTGGAGAAAAGAAAATTCTTCCTCCCAGCCTTCGATCGTTCCCGCATCGAGGTTGGCCAGGCGGCTGACTTCGTCGAGCCTGTAAAAAAGCTTGGCCTGGGATTTTTCCGGTTTTTTGGGGGTCGGGTCTTTCGCTTCCGTCATTAACGTCTTTAAAATCAGTGTTTACGATAGCATGGGAACTTGTTTCCGTCAAGGAGGGCTCGGGGCAGAGGTTATGTCAAATGAGAGGGGTCCTGTCGCCGACCAGCCCCGTCGTCCTCACTGAAAAATTTGGGGACTTCAACTAATGTTAGCTGACTTCCGTATGTGTCCCAAATTTTCGTCAGTTGCGGGGACGGGGCTAACAATAGTTCTACTTTTCCGTCAAGAAGGGCCCTCTCATAGATTCATCGCCAAAGGCTCCTTGGAAAGGAGGCAGAGAGCGAAGCGATCGTTGGAGGGAAACCCGCAAAAAGGGTTTCCCTCCAAGAGTGTCCGCCACCCCACTCTTTTCATAACTTGCCCTCGCCCAGCGAATTTGAGTTATCTCCTTGGGCAAAGTTTTGCTATAATGAAAAAAATGGACGAGAGCGCGAAGCACATTCCCCTGGCCGAGCGGATGAGGCCGCGGACCTTCGACCGGCTGTACGGGCAGGACCATCTCCTGGGCCAAGGGAAGATCCTCACCCAGCTCATCGAGGCGGACCGCCTCGTTTCCTTGATTTTTTGGGGACCTCCGGGCTCGGGCAAGACGACCCTGGCCTACATGCTGGCCAGGCATTTCGACCTGCCGTACACGTTCTTCAGCGCGGTCCTTTCGGGCATCAAGGAAGTCAAGGAAGTCATGGCCAGTGCCGAAAGCCACAAAAGGATGTACGGCAAGCCGATGGTCATTTTTATCGACGAGATTCATCGATTCAACAAGGCCCAGCAGGGAGCGTTCCTGCCGTATGTCGAAAGGGGAGACGTCGTCCTTTTCGGATCGACGACGGAGAATCCTTCTTTTGAAGTGATCGCGGCGCTCCTGTCCAGGACCAAGGTGCTTGTTCTCAATCCCTTGACCGAGAAAGCCCTGTCGCAAATCATCGATGACGCCCTGACGGACAAGGAGCAGGGATTGGGGAAGCTCGGCCTCAAGCTGGACGAAGAGGTGCGCAAGATGCTGACCGATTATGCCAACGGCGATGCCCGGCGCGCTCTCAACACGCTCGAGATCGCCTCAAACCTGGTCAAGGGCAAGACCATCACCGTCGAGGTTGTCCAGGAAGCGCTCCAGAAGCGCATCCTTCTCTACGACAAGGACGGCGAGGAACACTTCAACCTCATTTCGGCCCTTCACAAAAGCCTGCGCAACAGCGATGTCCAGGCCGCGCTTTACTGGCTGGCCCGGATGATTTACGCCGGCGAAGACCCCCTCTACATCGCCCGGCGGCTGGTCCGGTTTGCTTCAGAGGACGTCGGACTGGCCGACCCCCAGGCTTTGACCGTAGCCCTGCACGCCAAGGAGGCTTATGATTTCCTGGGCAGCCCGGAGGGAGAGCTGGCCCTGGCCGAAGCCGTCATCTATCTCGGCTCGGCGCCGAAAAGCAACCGCGGCTATGTTGCCTTCCAAAAGGCCGTGAAAGATGTCGAACAGAGCCCTCAAGAGCCCGTCCCGCTTCAAATCAGGAATCCGGTCACCGGCTTGATGAAGGACATAGGATACGGCAAGGACTATGCCTATGCCCATGATTTTGCCTTCGGGACGACGGATATGGAGACCTTCCCGGACAGGCTCAAGGGCCGCATCTATTATGAGCCGGGCGGCATGGGGTTTGAGAAAGACGTCAAGAAACGCATCGAATGGTGGGAATCGGTCAAGCAGAAAATCAGGGGCGAGCGGGAAGGCAAAAAAGGCTGATTACGCTTCTTCTTTTTCTTTCATGATGTAATAGATTTCCCAGCTCAGGTCGGTAGCCAGGCAGTCGATGCAGGAGCTCGGCGTGGTGGCGATTTCGCCCTCGGTGATCCTGTCCTTGATCATCGTTTTGACCTTCTTTTTGATTTTGTACAGCAAAATATAATTAATCATGGTGTATCTATCGAAATAATAGCATTTTTTCGAGCCTCTGTAAAGTCCGATTATCGGGGTCAAACCTACTCGTTACGCAGCTTCCCCGAGAGAAATGTGCGTAACGAGTAGGTTTGACCCCGAAGCGTAAAAAGTAGCTTTGACCCCAATTATTTTGATATGATGAATGCTACAATCGCCATGAAAAAAACAGGATGGGGTCTGTTCGTCTTGATCGCCTGTTTTGCTCTGGGCAGCTGTTCGCTATTTCGGACAAATGCTTTGCCTCCGCCCGTTTCCTCGGTTTTTCCGCTTCAGGAGGAGTCCCGGGTCCTTTATGAAGGAGAAATCAACCGGTTGGTCCAGAATTCCGGCGGCCGCCTTTATTTTTCGACCCGAAAGGGTCTGGTTTATTGCATCGACGGCGCCAAAAAAGAAATTTTATGGAAGTTTTCCGCCCGAGCCGTTATTTCCGCGCCGCCCTGCCTGAGCGAAGGCCGGGTCTATTGTGCCGACCAGGAAAACGGACTGTATTGTCTGGATGAGGCCGGGCGGGTCGTCTGGGACAAAAAGCTCGCGGAAAAAATATCCGGCGATGTCGGGCAAAGCCAGGGAAAAGTCTTTGTCGGCACGCAGGACGGGAATGTCCTGGCGCTGGGTGCGGCGACCGGGGACGAGGCGTGGCGCTTCAAGTCTGAAAGCGGAATTCAAAGCGGCCCGGTTGTTTGGAATCGGCAAATCATTTTCGGAACCGTCGACAGCCGACTGTTTTTCCTATCGCCCGACGGCCGCAGGCTGGCCGCATTCAAGACAAAGGCCGGGATTCGAGGCCCTCTTTTCATCGATTCGAACCGGCTATTTTTCAGCCTTGAGGACAACACATTCAACAGCCTCAACCTGACGTCCCGGAAGAGGCGATGGACGATCCGCACCGGAGGTTTTGTAACGGCGCCGCCCGCGGCCGATGATCGGCGGATCTATTTCCTCAACTCGAACAGCGCCCTGTTTTGCCTGGACAAAAGGGGAGGGGAGATCCTCTGGTGGAAGCCGGTGCCCTCGCCAAGTTATTTCAGGCCGGAAATTTGCGGCGAGGAAATCCTGGCCGCCACGCTCTCCAGCCTTATGCTCGGGTTTTACAAAATAACGGGGGAGAAGTCGGGAACCCATGACGCGGGACAGGAGATCAAGTCGAACCCGCTGCTGCTGGATTCCGGCCTCGTCATCAACCTTTATGATGGGGAGGCGGGCCAGGGGACCCTGGTTTTTTTGAAACGGTCGGGGGCCTCTCCAAGTTTGGATCAGAAAAAATAGAACAGCATGGCGAAAGGAGATATCCCATGAAAAGAGAAGAAGCCCTGGAGCTTGTCAAAAAGCATTTAAAGAACAAAAACTTGGTCAAGCACTGCCTGGCCGTCGAAACCTGCATGAAGGCGGCTGCCCGGAAACTCGGGCAGAATATCGATCAGTGGGGATTGGCCGGCCTGGTCCATGATCTCGACTACGAGCTGACCGAGAAGAGCCCGGAGCGGCACACTACGGAGACCGTGAAAATTTTGAAAGAACTGGGCATCGACCCGGAGGTCATCCACGCCGTTGAAGCTCATGCGGGCAAGGTCCCCTGTCAAAATGCTATGGACTGGTCGATCTATTCCATCGATCCGCTGACAGGATTGATCATCGCCGCGACGCTCATGCATCCCGACAAAAAATTGAAAAGCATCGACCCGGAGTTCGTCAAACGGCGCTACAAGGAAAAAAGCTTCGCCAAGGGGGCCAGGCGCGAAGAGATCGAGGAGTGCAAGAACATTCCCATGGACCTCGACGAGTTCATCGCGATCTGCCTCCAGGCCATGCAGGGGATCGACCAGGACCTCGGGCTGTAATTATAAAATTTGGACCTTCACTCCTATCTCAATAAAGCGCCCTCTCCACGGAAAGCCGGGCTCAGTGTAAAAATAGGCGTCAAAGATATTGCCGACCTTTAGAAAAACCTGGAAGCGGGCGAAATCATAAGAGGCGATCGCGTCGAGGTTGAAATACGACGGGATGTCATAGAGCTTGGTGGCGTTGAAATCGAACCAGGACGAGGCCGAAGCGCCGAGTCCGTAAAAACCCAACCGCAGGGAATTCAGCGGGAACACGCCTACATCGAAGCTGAGGCTGTGTGCGGACAGAGTGTCCAGCGGCCGGTCGTCGCTCTCGTTCCTGTGGTCGAGATAGGTGTAGTTGAGCGTCGCCTCCAGCCGGCCGAATGATTTCTGCGCCTGCACCTCGAAGCCGTTGATATGCGCCTTCCCGACGTTCAGATAGCGGCGCGTCCCGTCCGGCAGCCTGTAGCTGTCGATCAGGTCCTTGTATTTATTGAAAAAGAACGCGCCGGACAGGTCGATCCCCTTGTTGAATGTCCAGCCGGCTTCCCAGCCCGTGCCCGTTTCGCTCAGGAGGTCCGGATTGCCGGACGTAGAAGAGTAGAGCGAGCGCATCGAAGGAAACTTGGATTTCTTGGAAAAGGACAGATGGAGGTCCAGGAAATCCTTGGGAGAGAATTTGATCCCGACGAGAGGATTGAGCTTGGAGGACGTCCCTCCCGTAAACTTGTAGATGGTGTCCAGGCTCACCCCGCCGATCAGCTTCCACTTGTCGGAGATGGAAAAATGGTCTTCCGCTGCGGCGGAGAGGGTGCCTTGGTCGTATTTAGTCCAAGGCAGGTTGACGTCATCCTGGGTGCGGGCGACGTCTTTTTCATAATTCAGGCTGACTTTGAGGGAATTGGCCGGGCTGATATAAAAATCGCCGAGGCCGAAGGCGCCGTAGACGGAGTTGTCGAAAGTGCTCTCGAATTGACGGATTGTCATCGCCGCGTCTTTCCACTGGTCGAGAGTGTTCCAGTAGTTGACATAGAAGGCGCGGAAGCGGAGGACGGATTTTTCGCCGAGGGCCGTGTAGCCCCCGGCATTGAGGGTGTAGCGGTTCCAATCCTTGAAGCGCCAGTAGCGGGCTTTCTGGATGAACAGGGGGGCGGGCATGCCGTATTCCGATGTGTATAAGCCGGCGTTGACCATGATCTCCGTATGGCTCGAGGGTGAATAATAGACCTTGGCGTTGAGGTTCCGCCGCTCGTAATCGCTGTTCGTCCGCCGGATCCGGCCGCCTTCGTCGTCTGAATAATAAAGGCCGTCCGAGTCCTGATAGGAGGCGCCGCCGACAAACGAAAACCGGTTGCAGCGGAAACCCGAATCCAGGCTGACGTTCCGCGTGTTCCTTTCGCCGTAGCTTCCGTTAAACGTCAAGTAAGGTCTGTCGCCGGGGCGCCGGGTGATGACGTTGACGATGCCGCCGAGTGTGTTCGGTCCGTAGAGGACGGAAGACGGGCCCTTGGTGATCTGGAGCGATTCGATTCCGGCCGCCGAGACAGTTTTCAGGTCGAACGTGCTGTAATAGGGCTCATAATCGGGCACGCCGTCGATGAGAAGAGCGATCCGCTTGGAATCGATGCCGCGGAGCTTCAGTGTGTATGTATCCTTGTCGCCGAAGGTGACGGCGACGCCCGGGGCATAACGAATGGCCTCGGACAGGTCCTTGGGTTTGCTCTGATCGATGCTCGTAAAATCGATCTTTGTGACGGTCGAAACCGGCTGGTCTTTGGGCGCTTTTCCGATGACCCTGGCCGTGGATGACAGCCGGAAGAATGATGAGGGAAAGGCAAAGCAGCAGGCGGGGAATCGAAAAAAATGGAAGAACGGCGAATATAGCCCGTCGCTTGCCATGGGGAGCTGCCCGATAGATGAAGGCAAGGCGTCGGACGGAGTCCGATTGCCGTTGGAAGGGGTCTTCCCATCCAATTTGACTTTTGGGGGGTCTCGAAGGGAATCTCATCTGTTCTCCTTTTCAAACACGGAAGGCAAGACCGTTTCCCGTCTTGCCCTATCGGCCAAAAGCCTTGACCGGTCGTCCGACGGGCTTTAGGACCTTTGGCTCGGAGCGCCATTAAATCTAGCACATTTGGTTTTTGACTTCAACTTTTTCCTGTGTTATAAATTTCGCAGGATGGAGCGTCTGCTCGAAACCTCATGAAAATCATCGCTTTTGTTGGAGATTCCGGAAGCGGGAAAACCCGGCTCATCAGGCGCCTTGTCCCCGAGTTGAAGAAACGGGGAATGTCCGTGGCCGTCATCAAACATTGCGCTCATGGCTTTGACCTGGGCGGAAAAGACAAAGATTCCTCGAAATTTTTAGCGGCCGGCGCCGACGGTGTGGCCCTCGTCTCGCCGGAGCGGCAGGCCGTTATCAAGAAGGGCGGGAAGGGCATAAGTTTTACGGCGCTGGCCCGGGACGCGTTTCGGACGGCGGACATCGTCCTTGTCGAAGGCGGCCGAAAGGACAAGGCACTGAAGAAAATCGAGGTGCTGCGGCACGGCCTATCCGGGGGGATCAAATCTTCAGGCCGGGAGCTGGCCGCCGTGGTCGCGGATTTTCAGGTCGCTTGTCAGGCGCCCGTGTTTCATCCGCGCCAGTTTAAAAAGATCGCCGACTGGATGGATGGAGGTTTATCATGGAAAAGATGAATGTCATTCTGGAGTGCGATGGGAAGATCGTTCCTCTCAACCTGTTTGTCCAAAAATTTTTAGGCAACAGCGTCCTGGGGATGGTCCAGTCGCTGGATAAGGTCAAGAAAAATCCCAAGCAGGTTTATATAGCGATAAGAAAGGAGGTCAAGAGATGAAGGACATAAAGAACTGGGCCTGGCTGTTGGCGTTCGGATCTCTGTGGGGGATCATGGAAGTCATCGGAGGCGAAGCCTTTTTCAAAAACAATGTTCCTCATGCCTCGGTCTGGCTTTCGGCCTGGGCGTTTTTTATCATGGGCGTCGCGCGCGGAGTCGTCAATAAGCCGGGGACTTCAACCGCCGTCGGCGCCACGGCCGCCCTTTTCAAGCTGGTGAACGCATCTCCGTATTACTGCCATCTTCTCGGCATTTTTTTCCTGGGAATGGTCTTCGACATCGCGGCAACCCTTTGGATGAAAAGCGAGAAAAAGTATTCATTGAGGACCGTGCTGACCGGAATTGTCAGCGCCTACGGAGGATACGCCCTGTTTGCCACAGTCATTACCTATATCATCCGCTACAGGCCGTGGGTGGCGGGGGGCACGCCGAAAGTCCTGCACCATATTTTTGTCGGAGGCAGCTTTGCGGCGTTGGCCGCTGTCGTGCTGATCCCGCTGGGGCTTATGATAGGGATAAACAGTGAAGCTGCTTCAGACCGAAGCCCGCGCTGGGCGACGGCCGGCGCCCTTGTCGCTCTCGTTGTTCTCTGGACATTGGGGCGGATCATCGGCTAATAAAATTTGGGGAAAAAAATGGGGACAGGTACTTAATATGGAAAAATTGGGGACGGCTACTTAATTTGGTCAGCATGTTACGAGAAATTGATTTAGTTATATGTATTCCCGCTAGCCCGCCTAGGCGAACAAGGGGGGATAAAAAAGGTCGTACCAGCCCCAATATTTTTCGATGAAAAATTTCGAGAAAGAATTCTTTGCCAAACACGAGCCGGAAATTCTGCCCGTATTAAGGGCGGCCGTGGTCGGGATTGCCGGGGCAGGGGGGCTGGGGTCCAATGCGGCCGTCGCGCTCGCCAGGGCGGGAGTTGGCAAGCTCATCATCGCGGATCATGACCGCATCGAAATTTCCAACTTGAATAGGCAGCAATATTTTTGGCCGCAGATCGGGAAGGTAAAGGTCCGGGCGCTTATCGAAAACCTGAGGAAGATCAGTCCGTTCTCCGAATACGTTGGCCATCATGTCAGGCTCACCCATAAAAATATTCCGCGAATATTTAGGGCGGTTGACGTGATGATCGAAGCTTTCGATTTGGCGGACCAGAAAGAAATGCTGCTCGAGACCTGGATTTCTCATTTTCCAAAGAAGCCGATCA
>JAPKZH010000340.1 GCA_026393905.1 Candidatus Aminicenantota bacterium | reverse complement strand
GGCGATGAATTCATGGGAGGATGCTCCTTGGAGGGGTGGCAGGGCGGGCGGGTATTCCCGCCGCCCGTTGGAGGGGGACCCTGCAAAAGGGTCCTCCTCCAAGAGTGTCCGGGGCCCCCTTCCACTATGGGGCCTCAGGGGTGATACCGACACCTCTTTGAAATCACATGTTGGGAGATGCTTCCGACGACGGTTCTAATCGTCTAGACTGCGATCCGCAGAAACCCAAGGGATTTTCCACCGGCTTGGCGGCAGTTCCTCCGGGCTTCGCTCGGGAACCTGCAGCAGCGGAGCAAGAAACGCACCAAGAACGATGATGGAGGCGGCGCTAAAGATCGTCCCGAGGAAAAAACCATAGGCCAGATTCATGCAGAATCCGACTAAAAGCAGGACTCCAAAGCCCAGCGTGGGCAAGGCTTGAAGAAAAGGGCTGGGGCTTTTATCTCTCAACTTGGCCGCGCCCGTCATTCGCTCGAATTGAGGAATGAGCAGTCCAAAACAGAACCACAAGATAAAATTTCCCAAAGGGATCCCGCCCAGGACAGGATCGGGCGATCCCTCCGGCCGCCAATTCCAGAATCGGGCGATATGAGAAAAATGCCATTCCACGGAAATACCAAGGGACAACATCACCCAGCCGCTGATGAGACTTTTGGACAGAAATTCCATCGATATACTAAAACGGGCCTTTCGCTTAGCCTGGAAGCGCTCGAATAGGAAGTGGGTGATGGAGCCGTCCAAATAGCCGAAGATCAGCCAGGCCATGGGAACGATGAGAGGCACCCCGCCGGGGCCGAACGATAAAAAGTGAAGCGCATTGTATTGATAGAAGGCGCCCAAAAACCCTGTTTCGAGAGCCAGGTACTCGAAGGCCCAAGCGGCTCCCCAAACGAGCAAAGAAAAACGAATCAATCGGGCAGGATTCCGCCCTTCCACGTTTTTCATGTAGCGCCACGCACTGATCAACAGAATGCCGGCTTGGCAAAAGACGATGGCCTGGGAAAGGAAGCCGTCAAAGCGGCCGTAGAGGACGTAGAAGAGCGCGGCTCCTAAAAACTCGACAGACAAGGAAATTCTCCAGAAGAGGCCCATCTCATACCCTCGCCCGTGAAGCAGCCTTTTTTTGAAGAACCGCATACAGAATAATGCCGGCGGCGATACCGAGCAGGCCGAAGAGCTGGGGGACAGACAGGCTGAGGTAGGCCGAGCTGCCCTGAAATATATATCCCCTGCCGGGATCTCCCCTGTAAAACTCGACAAAGAACCGGGCCAGCGAATTGATGACGATATCAAAACAAATGATTTGTCCGTCGAATTTTTTCCTATTGAGCATCACCGCTAAAAAGATGAAGCTTAGGAAATTCAGCCCTGATTCATAGAGCTGGGTGGGGTGGCGGGGAGAATCCAGCAGAGGAAAAGCGACGGCCCACGGCGCCGGAGACGGCCTCCCGTAGCAGCAACCGCCGAGAAAACAGCCGATCCTGGCGATGGAAAATCCCAAGGCCGTTCCCGCGGCGACGATATCGGCGACTTTCCAGAGCGGGAAACGGAACCTGGGAAGATACCAGAGGGAAAAAATAATGCCGGCGATCACCGCCCCGTAAAAGCTTTTGCCCTGGAAGAAAGGAGTGCCGAACAATTCCCCTGGATTCCGAATATAAAAGGAGGGATTTGAAAAAAAATCGCTGAGATACAGATAGAGCCTGGAGCCGATGATACAAATGCCGACGCCGAACAAGAGATAGGCCGCTAATTCTTTGGTGGGAAGCTTTTGCTTTCTGCCAAGGAGGAGGACGACGATGATGCTGACGACATAGGCCGCGGTGATGAAAAATATCGAACTCCGAATCGTCAAAGAGCCGATATGAAATAGGATTGGCTGCATATGAAAAAGTTAAAAACCTCCGCTCATATCAACGCCATAATTAAAATGACATCCCGGTTCGGGAGGCGCTTCGGCCGCCCTCAAGCCCCCGTAGCGGAGGGGGGACCCGGACACTCTTGGAGGAGGACCCTTTCATAGGTTCCCCCTCCAACGGGCGGCGGGAATACCCGCCGGCCCTGCCACCCCTCCAAGGAGCATCCTCCCATGAATTCGTCGCCAAATGCTCCTTGGAAGGAAGGCAGGGAGCGAAGCGACTGTTGGAAGGAAACCCTAAATAAGGGTTTCCTTCCAAGAGTGTCCCTCCGGGGCCCGGGAGGCTAAGGGCGGCCGAAGCGCCTCCTATACATTGTCACTTTATTTATTACGTTCATATTAGTAATCCAAATCCTCCTTCATGGATAGGTAATCGTCGTGGTCTTGGATTCATCGATGGTGATCATCATATTGCGAAAGTCGGCCCAACTGTGGTCGCTCGCATTAGAGACTCTTATGATACAGAGATAGATTCCAGTCCGGATATCATTGACTTGGAGCGTCTGGCCCGGCTCCACCTCAAAATAACGATTATATAACTTATGCTCCTCATAGGACACGGCCTCCAAATTCACTTCCAGTTTTTTATCAGAGGCTTTATTTTGGACCACCAGGTTTCCGTATTTATGCGTGGCGCATATTTTATCCTCATTCGCATCTTGGCCGATAAAAAAGACGGCGCAGAAAGCGACCGCCAGGAAAAGCCGGATGTCCTGTGGCTTGAGACGAAAGAAATTTTTCATAAGGTGGCCTCCCCGGTTCCGAGCAAAGGACTTATCAAATGACGGCATGATTTACGATGTTTTAGGTCTAATAAAATATCAAAAGCGGTTTATACTTTAAGAAAATCGGCAGGTCAAGCAAATATTGTTATTTGACTTCTCTCATTTTTTAAAGAAAAATTCTAGAGATAGAATCCGGAGAAAAGGAGAGGACTGTGAACAACATAAAATCGTCGTGGCCGGCACGGGGATCCAAGGCATGCGGTTGACGAATACGCGGCCCTACCTCTCAGCCGGCTACGCGCTTCCGGACATGATCGTTTTCAATGCGGACGTTGCGAAGGGAAGCGGCCGAGGGATCAAGCTGGCCGGATTCTTTGGGCTGGACTGGGGAGTCGAGTCGGGCGAATTCATTTGGGAATAGGCGAGGCCCTCGGCTGATGTATTGACGAGCGGTTTGCCCTTCCAAGTTGACTTTTCATTTCGAAAAAAATAATATTCTTCCTGATATTCGGTATATGATGTATCTGCATTTTATTCAAATCAACGTCATCAGGGAGGCACCATGAGATTTTCCAAGCGTTCCTATCTATTTCTGGTCATGGCTGCAGCGCTGGCGCTCGTCATTATCGCAACCGGGCAGACCAAGGCGCCTGCTAAGGCCGCGCTAAAAAAGGTGGAGAACACCGACCCGGCGCTGCGCATGAAGTGGGTCGACCAGCATCTGGCCATGAAGACCCAGACGCCTTTTAAAGACATGAAATGGCGCTTCATCGGCCCGGACATCATCGGCGGCCGTTGTGTGGACATCGCCGTGCCCAAAGGCAGCCGGAACGTTTTCTATATCGCCTCCGCCGTCGGCGGCCTGTGGAAGACGGAGAACGCGGGCATCACTTGGGAATGCCTGACCGACGAACTTGCCACGATGTCGTCGGGAGATATCGCGACGAACTTGCCACGATGTCGTCGGGAGATATCGATATCTCCGAGTCCAACCCGAATATTCTCTACTATGGGACAGGCGAGGCCAATATCTTCCGGGCTTCATTGGCCGGGACAGGAGTCTATAAATCCACGGACGCGGGTAAGACCTGGGCCCATGTCGGCCTGACTGGGACATACACCATCGGCCGGATCCGGATCCATCCCTCGAATCCCGACATCGTCTATGTCGCGGCCTCGGGCCACGAGTGGACCTACAGCCCGGACCGCGGTGTCTACAAGACGGTCGACGGCGGCAAGACCTGGCAGAAGGTCCTCTACATCAACGAAAAGATCGGGGCCATCGACTTAGTCATGGATCCTAGTAAGCCGGACGTCCTCATCGCTTCGATGTGTCACCGTATCCGGCTGCGCT
>JAPKZH010000203.1 GCA_026393905.1 Candidatus Aminicenantota bacterium | reverse complement strand
TGGGGGTAACCAGGACATTCTCGATTGGGGCATGCCCGGAGGGTACCCGACCGGGCTCATTTTTGTAGAAGCTCCGCTTCTCGAGAATCGCCTTTGCCCAGATGTTGTCTCCCCACGTTTCCCGAGGGAAACTGAGGCTTTTATCCGGGATTTGATATTCCTTCCACACATCTCTGCTCATCGAAGGGACAACCGCATTGCCCTCTTCGTCCAGATAAGCAAAGATGCCGTACCGGCTCTCCATGGCGTTTTGAACGACCTGGAGGACTTCCCCAAACATGTCTTTTTTCGGGAAACGCACAAAAATCCCGGCGATTGTATTCCTGATCGACAGGTCTATCGTCGTCTTGGCCAAACTTTCCACAACCCGTTTGCGCTCGGTGATGTCCCACAAATACGAGCGAGTTCCGATAACGTTTCCTTCCTCTCTCAATTCGCTCGTGCTCACGTCCAGATCGATCGAAGAGCCATCCTTCTTGATGCCTTTGAATTCATGTCTCGATGGAATGTTTTCGTTTTGAAGGCACCCTTGATGATAGGTCGTGACCTTCTCTAGATCATCGGGATGAACAAAGGAACGAATAGACTGCTCTTTCATCTCCTCGACGGAGTAGCCGAAAATCCGGGCAGCTTGTTCATTGGCATATTTGAAATTACCTTCTTTGTCATCGATGAGAATGGCTACGCCGGCATTTTCCACCAGGTCTTTGTAGCTTTCCTCCGATTTCCTTAGAGCCGATTCTGCTTCCTTATCCTTGGTAATGTCGACCATCGTTGTCCGGATTTCGATGACATCGCCGGCCTGATTTCGCTCCAAGACATCGCTGACCGCGACGTAAATCTTTGAGCCGTCCTTTTTGACGTAAATCCTGTTCTTTTCCTGGAGGATCGGCTGGCCGGATAGTTTTTGTTGAAATCTTTTTATGGCCTCTGCCCGCTGCTCCGGCAAAATAAATTCGAAGATCGCCTTGCCCACCATTTCTTCTTTTGTATATCCGAGCATTTTCGCCCCGGTTTGATTGATGGCGGTGATCATCCCTCCCGCATCCAACGTATGATAAGCAGCCGGAGCATGATCCCATAGCTCCCTGAAGCGGGCCTCGCTCGTAGCCAGCTTCTCTTCAGTCCGTCTCTTCTCGGTCACATCGATAGCGCTGATCATCACCCCGGTAAGTTTCCCCTTTTCATAGACCGGCGCGGAGCCTTCGACCACTCTTAAATATCGGATCTCGCCGGATTTTGTTTTTGCCCGCACCTCCATCTCCGGTTGAGGACGGCCAAGAAATTCCTGGGCTAGCGCAAACAGGGCGCTTTTAATACTGTCCCTGGTTAAAAAATGCATAATGGACTTGCCGGCCATCTCTTCTTGGGAATAATCAAAGGCGGTCAAAGTTTTTTTGTTGGCAAAGATGATCTTTCCTATCTTGTTAACGATAAGAATAATCTCTTTGGAATTGTCCACGAGGAATTTATTCTTATTCTCGGCCTCTCGAATCGCCTCTTCCGCCTTCCTGCGTTCGGTGATGTCTCTTGTAATCGCGACAAAGCCTTTCAGTTCTCCCGCGATATCACAAACCAGGGTGGAACTGAGTTCACCGATAAATCGGGTTCCGTCTTTCTTGACCAGGGTATATTGTTCATTTTTTAGAATACCGTCTTTCAA
>JAPKZH010000132.1 GCA_026393905.1 Candidatus Aminicenantota bacterium | reverse complement strand
ATGAATTTTTCTCCCCAATACGGTTGATAGAATTTCGTTCCCGCCGAATTGAAGCAGCCCGTTGTGGGAAATCTATTGACCGGGAAACTCCCGACGACCCGCTTTTTTTCGGGATCTACGATCTGGACCGTCCCCTGTTCCGATTCTTTACCCGGAGCTCTCAGCTTTATCATGGAAACGTAAATCAGCTTGCCGGCGGGCTTTTGAACGGCAGCGACAGGATAGTCGCGAGGCTCGCCCCAGACCTCCGGCGTAAGATCCCCCAGGGACACGCCGTCGCAGGAGGATATCCTGGGGAGGCTGACATCAATGATATTCGCTTGATTGGAGGACGGCGAGATCGTGAAAAGGAACTTCTTCCCGGAGTCCGTCTTCCAATTGACGGCTTTTAAGCCGATATCCCGGCTGATCATCGCGAAAGGAACGGCGGGCTTGTCTTGGACATGGATGCCGGCGAGCTCGGCTAAGCCGGCGATGGCAAGCCTGACCGCGTTGAGGAAAAAGGGGAAATTGATGGTGTCCAAGGTATCTTTGGGAGAATGATAAAACCGGTTCGAGGGGTAGTAATCCTCCATGAAGCATATGGCGGGATATCCGTTGTACCAGAAAGGACCGTGGTCGCTGCCGTCATATTTATCATTGATGATGCGGTAGATAAACAATTCCGGAGCATAAACGGGGGCATGATTCGTGATCGCGTCCAGGAGCCAGGCCGATTTTTCGTTGGCAAAAATGTCGATATTTTCCGGTTCCTGATTGACGTATCCGATCATGTCGATGTTGATGACGGCGACAATATCTTCATTCTTCCGGGCCGATTCTTCCATAGATGCCGCCTTCCTCCGCGGAAAATGCGACAATGCGAAGAGTGCGGTCAAACTTCTGGGGACCAAGGATTCGAGCGGCGGCGAGAACCGTCGCAACCCCCGTTCCATTGTCGTCGGCGCCGGGGGCCGGATTTTCTTTGTCGAGGATGGAATTGCGCCCGTCTTCAGCCGAGCGGGAGATACTGTCAAAATGAGCCCCGATGATAACGATTTTTTCCGGCGTCCTTATTCCCGGCTTTGAGGCGACCACGTTTCGAGTCATCTCATAGGTCCCGGTCTGATCGTCGTAATATGAAAATTCATCAAACGTGACGTTTTTGATGCCGGAAGAAGCCAAGGTTTCCTTGATATAATCCGCCGCCCGCAGGTTCCCCCGGCTCGGCGCATAGCGCGTGTTCATATTCTGTAAGGCAAGAATATGATCTCTGAGCTCTTCCTTGGATATCTTCTCCACCAGAGACTTGATGAAGGAAATCTCCTCCGGGCCACGGGCGTTGATAGCGGGCTTCGAAATAACGGACGGGGATCCGCCGGATGTTGAGAAATGAACGAGCGCGAGAATAACGATGCCGATTAGGATGCGCGGACTATGTTTCCTCTTCATTTTCACCTTATGGGAATTTGCTTTTTCCGTGGCGCGTCGAAGGACCGCTCGACCACGCCAGAACTATATCGTCAACCGCGCGACGGTGTCAATCACCCCGCAGGGGGCGACCCTCATAAAGCTCTTTGCGCGGAAAACCCTCTCGCATCTTCGTCAATCCGAAAAATCCGTTGACGGGTTTTTAGCAGATCTAAGTTGAAAATGGTAT
>JAPKZH010000347.1 GCA_026393905.1 Candidatus Aminicenantota bacterium | reverse complement strand
GGCGACGTCGCGGTCGAAGAGCCAGCGGGCCGTGACAAAGGCCATCCCTTGATCTTCCCAAACCGCGTCATCCTCGAGCCACAGACGGTTGTCCGCAGTTTTTCCGCCGGGGACGAACCCGAATCCTCGATGATGTTCCATGAGGGCCTCGAATCCTTGAATACGGCCGGGTTTTTCGGAAGAGAAATATGTCGTTCGGGGACCGGCGGCCGAGCCAGACATAATTGTCTTCGGTCGGGGCGGCGGTGAAGTCCCGACGGGCTTGTTCATATCGTTGAAGGGCGGCGGGGTTCGGGGCAGGAGAGACGAGTTTGACGCCGAAGAGCGAAATGGCCGCATAGTCTTTCGCGAGCGGGACGGCCGGCGAAGAGGCGATCTGAACGTTTGTCCCGATCGCCGGATTTATCGAAGTCGGAAGCGGTGCGGTTTCATGGCGGAGACCCGAAGACGAACTCGAGGCCGCGATCAAGGCTGTGATAACGGCTGCCGGCAGAACTCGAAACATTCCCTTGACTCGATTGAGTTTTCTTTTCATCGGCGATTCCTCCCCATCAATTTCCGGAGTTCCTGTCGATCCGCTCCAAAAATCTTTATTTTCGGTTGTACAAATCTTCGAGGCGGACGATATCCGACTCTACGGAGCGGCCGAGCCAGATCTCCATCACCCGGGCGGGTGATTTTCCGACGCATTTCAGCCGGTGGGGAGCTTTTTTGGGGATAAAGATTTCCTCGCCTTTTTTGGGCCGCCAGGCTTTTCGGCCGATGGTGATCTCGAGGCCGGGATCGAGGACGACCCAGAATTCACTCCGGCGACGATGGAATTGGAGGGAGAGTGAGGCGCCCGGCCTGACGGTGATGATCTTGAGGCTTGCGGCGTTTTGATGGGGATAGGCCCGGAATTTTCCCCAGGGCCGGATGTCTTCGACGATTTTTTTTCGGAAGGTCCGTTCTTCGTTAGAAGGGGACTTCGTCATCGCCCTCGCCCTCAGCCGGGGTCTGGCTCTCCCCTTCGCTCGGAAAATCCTGGACCTGGGCTTGGGCGGCGGGTTCGGCGGACGCCTCGGCTTCCGGGGCGCCTTCGCGCCGGCCAAGAAGGACGATGCTCTGGGCTTCGATCTCGGTCGTCGTCCGCTTGTTCCCGTCCCTGTCCTGCCAGCTGCGGGTGCGAAGCTTCCCCTCGACCAGAATTTGTTTTCCCTGGTCGAGGTAGCGCTCACAGAATTCCGCGAGCTTCCCCCAAACGACGATTTTGTGCCATTCGGTGCGAACGGAGCTTTCGTTGGTGCTGGGGTTGAACAACCGCTCGTTCGTGGCCAGGCTGAACCGGGCTACGGACCGGTCTTTTTGGGGTAGGACCCGCAGCTCCGGCTTTTGGCCGAGCCGGCCGATCAAAATGACTTTGTTCAGGCTGTTGACGTCTCTCATTTGATTCCCTGGAGCTCCTTAAGTTTTTCCTGAGCGTTTTTGGCTTCCTCCTCTAGAGGGTACCTCGTGATCAGAAGCTTGAGCACGGCCACGGCTTCATCCTTCTTCTTCAATTCCGCCAGGCTGAAACCTTTTTTCAGATAGGCCGTGGCGATCTTATTGCTCAGGGGGTAGCCGATGATCAGATCGTTGAATTGCTCAATGGCCTTGTCGTATTTTTTCTGGCTGAAATAGCACTCCCCGATCCAGTAAAGGGCATCGTCGGCGTACGGGCTGGACGGAAATTGCTCCCGGTAGATCATCAAGCCGTCGATGGCCAGGTCGTAGTTCCCTTTTTCGTAATCGGAATAAGCGGTGTTGTAGAGCTCTTGGGCGGAGAGATTGGTCCTGGGAGGAACCGGCGGGGCGGTTTTTTTGTCCTTTACCGGCTCCTCTTTCTTGGTCTCTTTCGGCGTTTCTTTGGTCTTTTTCGCGACCGGGGCTTTTTCGTCCTTTTTTGGCGGCTCCTGTTCCTGCTGGACAGGGACGGGCGGCTGGCTCTTCAGGGCCATCAGCTCTTCGACGATCTTCAGCATCTGGCCGTCGAGTTGTTGAAATTTTTCGAGGAGCGCCTGGGTTTGGGCGGGAATGTTATTCAAGGAGTCCTGGGATCTTGCCTGCTGGGATTGGACGAGCTTGAGCTGGCCGGCCAAGTCTTTGAGCTGGTCTTTGATCAGCCGAAGGTCCTCGGCTGCGGCGTCGAGTCTTTTCTCAAGCTTGAGAAACTCCTGCTTCAGCTGCTGGACATCCTGATAGATGAGCTCATAGGTCTTTTTGCTCTTGTCCTGCCCGGAAGAAACCATCGGCCAAAGGACGATGAACAAAATCCCGAGGGCTCTTTTCCACATAACCAAAATTATTTTTCGATGATCGTGAACTGCGCTCTCCGGTTTTTCTGCCAGGCGGCTTCGTCGTGGCCCATATCCAGCGGCTGGCTCTTGCCGTAGGAAATGGTTTTCAGACGGTCCTGGGCGATGCCGAGCGAGAGGAGATAGTCGAACGCGCTCTTGGCCCGCTTGTCGCCCAAGGCCAGGTTGTAGTCCTCCGTGCCGCGATCGTCGCAGTGGCCTTCGATCAGGATCTTGGCCGTCTTATACTTCCTGAGCCAAGTGGCGTTGGCTTCGAGGGCGGGCTTGGCATCTTCCCGGACGAAGTACTTGTCATAGTCGAAATAGATCATTTTGAGCGGATGCTGTCTGTTGATTTCATCGAGCGACTTGGCCATAAAAATTTCTTCCTCGGACAGCTCGGGTTTTTTCACCACGGGCGCCGGCTCCACCTTTTCCACCCGGGGCTGTTCTTTGACCTGGGGGGGCGGGGGGGGAGGAGCCTGCTTGGCCTTCGGCTTGCAGGACACGGTGAAGGCAAAGATCAATAGGCAGACAAGGGATAGGATGATGACTTTTTTCATGAAGCCTCCTCTTTGAATAGTACGTCCGTTGAGATTTTTGACATCACTCAACCGCCCATTTTATACATCGAAAATCCTATCCTGTCAATAAAAAGAGGCGCTCCTTTCTTAAATAAATAACGCAGGAATTTCGGTTTTTTCTCAGAAGGAGGCTTAGTTGCGCGTTTCGCAAATATCTTGCATAAATAAAGATACTCCCTTGAACGCGCAACCGCCGGGGAGTTTGAGGGGGGGCCGGACACTCTTGGAAGGAAACCCTTATCTAGGGTTTCCTTCCAACGCTCGCTCTGCTCGCTGCCATCCTTCCAATGAGCATTTGGCGATGTGTCTACAGGGGGGGCTGGTTCCCGGGGCCGGGGGGCAACGGGCGGCCTAAGCGCCGCCCATACATTGTCACTTTATTTATTACGTTTGTATTAGTTCGACCAGTCGGCGAGCTTGTTCTGGCCCTTGGTCGTCAGCTGCCTGAAGTTTTGGCCGTCGGCATCGATCGAAAAAATCTGAAGGCCGCCCTTCGTGTCGGAGGTGAAGATGATATGGCGGCCGTCCGGCGACCAGGCCGGGGATTCATTGCGGGCGTTAGACTCGGTCAGCTTGGCAATTTGGTTTGTCCGGATGTTCAGGACATAGAGGTCGAAAAAACTTTCGACACGGGCGACAAAGACGATCTTATCGCCGGCCGGCGACCAGGCCGGAGAATCAAGGTACGTCGAGCCGCCGAAGCTGACGCGCCGGACGTTGGAGCCCTCGGCGTCCATGACATAAATCTGCGGCGTGCCTCCCCGGTCCGAGGTAAAGACGATCTCCCGGCCGGTCGGCGACCAGGAGGGGGCCGTGTCGATGCCTGGATTGAACGTCAAGCGTTTGATGGCGAAGCTCTTGCGCTTGATATTGTCATCGGTCGCCTCGGCCGTGTAGATTTCCGAGTTGCCGTCCATGGTGGACGAGAAGGCCAACTTTTTGCCGTCAGGCGACCAGGAGGGGGAAAAATTGTTGCCCTTGGTCGAGACGGCCGTCCTCGCCCCCTCGTAGATATTCAGGATATACAGTCCCGGGACGAGATTCTGAAAGGATGTATAAGCGATCTTTTTGGCGTCGGGAGACCAGACCGGCGAATAGTCAACGACCTTGTTGAAAGTGAGCCGGGTCGCGTTGG
>JAPKZH010000271.1 GCA_026393905.1 Candidatus Aminicenantota bacterium | reverse complement strand
TTCCAATCTCCTATTCGGGACGCGACTACAGCGAAGGGAAGAAGATCGGCTGGAAAGACGGCTTCGCCGCCATATTTCATCTCATTCGGTATAAATTTTTCCGCTGAGCTTAAATATTGACCAAGCGGCCCGAGTTGACTTGACTTTCTATTCCGGTGGCTATAATATATTTCTTTTTAATAAGTTAGGACTTTAAAACTCGTGGCGGAACGCCTGATTTCGAGGAGGCAATCATGACGCTTGTTTCCTGGCTCATTTTGGCCGGCATCGTTATCGTCGTCCTGGCCCTGCTTTCCCTTCTCCTGTCCAAGCAATACAGGAAAGTCGGACCCAATGAAGCCCTGATCATATCCGGACGAAAAAGGACCATGACCCTCCCCGACGGGACGAAGAAAAAGGTCGGATACCGCTACCGCCTGGGCGGAGGCACCTTCGTCATGCCCTTCCTGGAAACCGTGGACATCCTTCCCATGGACGTCATCCCGCTCAACATCAAAACCTCCGAGGTCCTCACGCACGGCGGAGTACCGATCTTGGCCGAAGCGACGGCCCAGGTCAAGGTCGATTCCTCGGATGCCGCCATCCATATCGCCGCCCAGCAGTTCCTGAGCTTGGGGAAAGACGGAATCCGCGACGTAGCCCTGAACGTCCTCGAAGGGAGGATCCGGGAGGTCATCGGAACGATGACCGTGGAGGAAATCTACAGGGGCCGGCACGATTTTAATAACCGGGTCACCGATGCCATTCGCGAGGATTTTTCCGGCATGGGCCTCCTCCTTCTGTCTTTCTCTCTCAAGGACATCAGCGACACGCAGGGCTTTCTCGATGCGCTGAGCAAACCGCTGATCTCTGCCGCCAAGCGGGACGCCGCCATCGCCGAGGCCGAGACGGAAAAAGAATCCATCATCAAGTCTTCCCAGGCGCGGAAAGAAGGAGAGGTGGCCCGGCTGCAGGCCGAAGCCCTGATCGCCAAAGCCCAGTGGGACAACGAGGCGAAGAAGGCTGAATCTCAGGTCGCCGTCAACCAGAAAAAAGCCCAGGCCGACTTTTCCTACGAGCTCGAGCGATACCGGCTCAGCCAAGATATCAAAAAAGAAGAGGCCAAGGTCCACCTGATCGAAAAAGAACAGGCCATCAAGATCGAGGAGTTCGAAATCCAGCGCCGGGAGAAAGAGCTCGAATCCAACGTGCTCAAGCCCGCCGACGCCCGGAAGTACCAGATCAAGGCCGAAGCCGAGGCCGAAGAATTCAGGATCCAGGCTGAAGCCCGGGGAAAGGCCGAGGCCTCGAGGCTCGAAGGCCAGGCCGAAGCGGAAAATATCAGGCAGAAAGGGCTGGCCGAAGCCGAGGCCATGCTGAAAAAAGCCCAGGCCTGGGACAAATTCAATGAAGCGGCCATCCTGGAAATGTATCTGAAAGTCCTTCCCGACGTGGCCAAGGCCATTTCCGAGCCGCTGTCGAAAGTCGAGAAGATCGTGGTCGTCGGCGGAGACAAGAGCCTGGGGACGACAAGGATCACCGGCCAGGTGGCGGAGATCCTGGCCCAGGTCCCCGAAGTCTTCCAGGCCCTGACCGGGGCGGACTTGAGAAAATTCCTGAAAGACAAGCTCTCTCCCGAAGATAAACAAAAAAAAGACAAATAAGATCCTTTCCGCGGACGAAGGCACATCATGATCTCAGAAAAAGTCAATCAAATCGGAACCTCTCCGACCTTTAAAATCGCGGCCAAAGCCAAGGCCATGAAGGCGGAGGGGATCGATGTCATCGACCTCAGCATCGGCGAGCCTGATTTTCCGACGCCCGAGAATGTCAAAGCCGCCGGGATCAAGGCCATCCAGGAGAATTTTACCAAGTACACGGAAAACGAGGGGATGCCCGCCCTGAAAAAGGCGATCATAGCCAGGCTCAAGGAAGATCATGGGCTGACCTACGCACCGAACGAGATCATCGTCTCCACGGGCGGCAAGAGCTCGCTTTTTCATGTCGTCCAGGCGCTGGTCAACGAAGGGGAGGAAGTGATTATTCCCGCGCCCTACTGGGTGACCTATCCTCAGCTTGTCACTCTGGCCAAAGGCAAGACCGTGATCATCCAGACCAAGGAGGAGGACGGTTTCCTGCTCAAGCCCGAGGACCTCAAGGCCGCGATCACTCCGGCGACAAAAGCCTTGATCCTGAATTCCCCTTCCAACCCCACCGGCGCGGCCTACCAAAAGCATGAGCTCGAAGCCCTGGCTGAAATCATCCGTGGCGAAGACCTTTATGTCATCTCGGACGAGATCTACGGGAAGCTTGTCTTCGATAACTTCTCTTTCACCAGCTTTGCCTCGCTGGGCGAGGATATCAAGAAGAAGACGATCCTCGCGAGCGGCGTCTCAAAATCCTACTCGATGACCGGATGGAGGATCGGCTATGCCGCCGGCCCGGCGGACGTCATCGGCGGAATGGCTAAAATCCAAAGTCACACGACCTCCAATCCGGCGTCCATCTCCCAAAAGGCCAGCCTGGAAGCGCTGGCCGGCCCCCAGTATGATGTGGGAAAGATGGTTTCGGAATTCCAGCGGCGCCGCAATTACTGCCTGATGAAGCTCGCCTCCATTCCCCAGTTATCCTGCTTCAAGCCGCACGGCGCGTTCTACCTCTTCCCCAACGTCCATGCTTATTACGAAAAAGAGTTCAACGGCATGACCATCCGCAACTCCTACGGCCTGGCGTATTACCTGCTCAGGGAAGCGAATGTGGCCGTCGTCCCCGGCGACTCTTTCGGCGCCGATAATTACATCCGTCTTTCGTACGCGACGTCCATGGCCAACCTGGAAAAAGGCATGGACAGGATCATCCGGGCTTTCTCCGAGCTCAAGACGGCGAAAAAGGTCAAGCGCGTCGCCCTTCAGAACGCCGTCACCCGCCTAAAAAAATCCGTTCCCGTGGATGCTTCGATCACAGCCAAGGTCAGGGATGGGCTGCTGGCCGAGGTGGAACAGCCGCTCGGCTACGAAAACTATTTTGAATGGAATGCCAACATCAACGGCGTCATCGTCCAGCTCCGGACGAATGTCTCCCATCTCAACGACTTCTGGATCGAGAACTGGTATCCCGCTCAGCTCGAATCCGACCTGGAACCGCACGGCATCATCTATGCCGTGGACGGCATCGCCGGCCGCGAACCGCGGGCCTTCTATAACTCGGAAACCAAGACCGGCGTCATCGTCAATGGCGACAATTACGGCCCGCTGCGAAGCCTGGCCCTCGGGCTCGTCATGGACGCCTCGGAGCGCCTGTACGGCGTCCATGCCCTGAGGGGGATGTCGGCCAACGCCGGAGGATCCGGCTTGATCTTGATCGGGCCGCCCGGGACCAAAAAAACCGAGCTCTTTTTCGAGCTGCTGCAGGATCCGCAATTCCGGTTTCACTCGAACGACATCGTTTTCGTCCGCCATTCAGGAAAGACGGCCAATGCCGACGCCGTCGAGCGCAAAATCTATATCCCGACGAATTCCGTCGAATCCTTCCCGAGGCTCGTCCCGCTCTTTGACTACAGCAAATGCGAAAATGTCGTTACCCGCAAAGAGGACTGCACCGATCCGGGATGTCCGCGCCAGGATGACTGCCGGCTTGACCGCGGGTCTCCCTACTGCTACCGCGCCTCCAAAGAGGCCCATGCCATGCTCGATCCGAATTGGATCGCCGGACCCGCCGCCTACGCCAAGCGCACCGCCCTCCGCTGGATCTTCATATTGCGGAATGACAGCGTCTCCCCGGCGGCGGTCGAACTAGCCCCCGAGGAGGCCCTTCGCATCCTGGCCTCGGGAGAAACCCCCGGCGTCAAGAAAGGGCTCAGCCCGGGCAAGGCCCAGCCTTTCTTCAATCCCCATTTGCTGCCGGCCACGGAAGAACGGCTTGAGCTTCAAAAGGCCTTTTTCCAAAGGCTCCTTCAGAATGCCGGCTGCTACCTATTCAACAGCGGGGCCGCCGGCGCAGAGAAGATCAAGGACATCATCGCCGGAAAATAAGAAAAGATCGTGTAACGGCTTTGCTCCCGCTCAGGTTTTTAACGCCGTTCCCTCACCGCGCTCTTCTCGGCGCCTGCGTATCTCGCAGGCAAGACCGCGGCTTAAAAAAGGTGACCTTGTCCTCATTAATGCCTCAATTTTTTCTAATCGTTGCTCAAACATTCTCGGCGCCCGGCAGAGCCGGGTTCCCTCGAAGAGCGGTTCGTGAAGGCTAAACCTTCCATGGTCGCTGCAGCCGATACACGATCTTTTTTAGGAGAGCTTATTTTCGATTTCTTCGGCAAGAAGGTGAAGCAAGAAGAGGTGGGCTTCCTGGATTCGGGGAGTCTCGAACGAAGCGACGTCCAGCAGGTGGTCGGGGAGCCGGGCCATTTTCCCTCCGCCTTTTCCCGTCATGGCGATCGTCACGAGCTTTTTCTTCTTGGCCGCCTTCAAGGCGTTGATGACATTGGGAGAATTGCCGCTCGTGGAGAGAGCCAGGGCCACGTCCCCGTTTTCGGCCAGGGCTTCGACTTGCCGGCTGAAAACCCGGTCAAACCCCGAATCGTTCCCGATGGAGGTCAATACGGAGGTGTCCGTGGACAGGGCAACGGCCCGGAGGGCAGGCCTGGTCTTCAAGAACCTGTTGACGAGCTCGGCGGCGAAATGCTGGGCTTCGGCCGCGCTTCCTCCGTTGCCGAAGACAAGGATTTTTCCTCCGGCGCGCAGGCTCCGGACGCAGGCTTTGACCGCACCCTCAAAGATCTTGTTCTTATCCTTAAAAAACCGATTCAGCAACCGGCTCAGCCGTCCTGCCGCTTTTTGATAATTCATCACCTTTCCTCCCCAAGTCCCGTCTGAATGATCAGCCTGACCCGATCGATCAGCTTCGACAGGTTTTCGGCCCGATAGCCCTCGACGGGCACGGCCGGATGAAAGGTCACCCGGATGTGGCCTCCCTTGATAAAGAAACTGCCCTTGGGCATCATTTCATAAGTTCCCTTGATGGAAATGGGCACGATCGGGGCCCCGCTTTCTAGCGCCAGGAAAAATCCTCCGCGCCTGAATCTCTGCAATTGGCCGTCGCGGCTCCTTGTTCCCTCCGGAAAAATCAGGAAAGAGAAGCCTTTTTCCTTCATCAGCCGGGCCGCCCG
>JAPKZH010000505.1 GCA_026393905.1 Candidatus Aminicenantota bacterium | reverse complement strand
ATAGTAGCCGCCCCGCTCTGGTGCTGGATGCTCTATATCAACGGCATATACCGCTCGCTGCGGACAATCTCCTACGTCAAGGTTTTCTGGATTACTTGCAAATCCGCGTTTATGGCCTTCCTCGGCTTCGGCACATTTCTCTTCGTTTTCAAGGCATCATCTACGAGCCGTCTCTTTTTCTTTCTCTTCACGGGAATGAGCTTTTTTATGATTCTGGCGGAAAAAACAGCCCTTTTTATCTTCCTCCACTACTACCGACGGCGGGGACACAATTATAGGCGCCTTCTCATTGTCGGAACGGGTCGCCGGGCCGCCGAGTTTATCAGCCGGATCAAGCGCCACGCCGAATGGGGCTTCCAGATCCTGGGAGCGATTGATGACGAGCCCGGCCGAGGAATTAAAAAAGTGGACGGAGTCGACATCATCGGAACGCTCAAGGACATTCCCAGGATCATCCATACCGACGCTGTCGACGAGATCGTCTTCGTCGTCCCCCGCTCCCGGCTGAGCCATTTGGAGGGCGCGCTCCATGACTGCGAAACGGAAGGCGTCGTCACGACGATCACTGTGGACTTGTTCGACATGCAGATCGCCAAGTCTACTGTTTCGGTAATCGACGGGATCCCCCTGCTGCGGTTCCATACGACGAAAATCAACGAACGGCAGCTTTTCGTCAAGCGGGCCATCGACATCGTCATCTCCGGCCTGGTCATCGGCCTCCTCGGACCCTTCCTGGTCTTGATCGCCGGACTCATCAAGATCACCTCTACGGGACCGGTTTTCTTCAAGCAGCAGCGCCTGGGGCTCCGCGGCCGGAGGTTCACCCTTTACAAATTCCGGACGATGCGGGAGGGAGCGCATGCTGTCCTGTCCAAGGTCAACGACGTCGCTGAAATGGATACCCCGGAATTCCGGGCTTCAAAGAAGCAGTGGTTCACGCCGGTCGGCTGGTTTATGAGAAAATTCAGCTTCGACGAACTGCCCCAATTTTTCAACGTTTTCGTAGGCACCATGAGCCTCATCGGCCCCCGGCCCACGGTTCCCGACGAGGTCGAAAAATATAAGGCCTGGCAGCGGCGGCGTTTGTCGATGAAGCCCGGGATCACCTGCCTGTGGCAGGTCAACGGCAGGAACAATATCGGTTTTGAAGACTGGATGAAGCTGGATCTTGAATACGTCGACAACTGGTCTCTCTGGCTGGATTTCAAAATCCTGACTAAAACCGTTCCGGTTGTCCTGTTCGGGATCGGCGCTTATTGAAAGGCCTTGTCCGGCAAATATAATCGGTTTAGAGATTGTTGCATCACATGAAAATTAGGAGAACGATTTTTAGCGGCCTGGGCGTCATTTTTTTGCTATTTTTAGGGCAGGGCCGGGCCTTCGCCTGGGGGAATACCTGGATGGGGGCGGCCCTCGAACAAATGGTCACTGCGGCCCGATGGAAGGTTGGCGCCTTCAAATACACTGCCGCCTTCCGGCTCGATAATGCCGGTTATGATTCAGATATCTACTTTGGGATGATGGCCAATCCGGTCCCCGATTATACGATCACGGCGGGACCCGATATCCAAATCTTCCTTCCCCTGAAGAAGAGAATCGTCTTCGACGTCTCCGAATCGCCCCGATATATCTTCTTTTTCGATACCAAACGGGAGAGGGCACTGAACAATACGTTCGCGGGCCGGGTTCATTTCGTCTTCGACAGGTTCTACATCCAGGCCGGTGGAGGTTTGATCGATGCCAAGCAGCGCCTGAGCACGGAAGTGAACCTCAACGCCCGGCTTAAGCAAGACGACCTGACCGGGCTTATTTTGTGGCAGGCTTCGAGAGAAACCTCGTTCGCGCTTCAGTACCGGAGAGCGACTTAGAATTATGAAAACCTGACATCCGGAGAAATCAATAGTAGCGGAAACCTCAACAGGAGGGAAAGCTTCGTCAATCTCTCGGCTTACCTCCAGCAGCACTCGAAAACCAGGTTT
>JAPKZH010000528.1 GCA_026393905.1 Candidatus Aminicenantota bacterium | reverse complement strand
GGAGTCCAGTCGCGGGGGCTGAGGCCCGTGCCGCCGGTCGTCAAGATGAGGTCGAGCCCTTCGTCCGACCAGTCGATGAGCGCGGCCCGGATCTCGTCCTGTTCGTCGGGGACGATCCTCGCGCGGACGATTTCCCCTCCGGCCGCCTCCATCATCTCCCGGATGGCCGGACCGCTCCTGTCTTCGCGCTCGCCCCGCGCCCCTTTGTCGCTGACCGTGAGAATGCCTATTTTCATGATGGATCTCTTTTGAACCAAGCAGAATCTTAAATGGTACCTATAACGCTGTCAAGGTGACCTAAGAAAAGGCCGCTTGCATTTTCAACTCAGGATAGATTATACTCTGGACACGCGATAGAGCATATGCAAAATGCGACAATCAATGTCGCAATTCGCATATGACAACTGGCCATGAGAAAGGATGCGATTCACGAATTTATCGACGGCCTCCAGGCCCGGGGACAATACTATTTTCTCAAGCGACAGCTCTTGGAGAAAACCGGGCAACCTGAGAAGGTCGCGAACAGATCTTTGGTCAGACTGCAGGCGAAAAACCGTATCCTGCTCATCCGGCGCGGCTTTTACATCATCATTCCTATCGAATTCCGCCGAACCGGGGTTCTGCCGCCAGAATGGTTCGTCCATAATTTTATGGAATCAATGGATGTGGAGTATTACGTCGGTCTCCTGAGCGCGGCTGCTATCTGGGGCGCTTCCCATCAGAAGCCCCAGGAGTTCCATGTCCTGACGCCCCGCCAGTTCAGACCGATTGGGACCAGGACACTCAAGATATGTTTTTTCCGAAAGCTCGATTTTCCGGATCCAGCTTTCTTGAAGAACCAAAAAACCGAGACCGGTTTCATGAGGGTTTCTAGTCCCGAACTCACCGCTTTGGACCTCGTCCGATACAGCAAAGCTGTCGGCGGGTTGAGCCTTGTCGCGACGACTCTGGCCGAACTCGGCGAGACTATCGAGCCGAGGGCCTTACTCCATGTCGCCCGAAAGGCAAAGTCCCTGGCCGCGCTCCGGCGATTAGGTTTCATTCTGGATAACTTGGGCCTTAGCTCTCGAACCCATGAGCTCGCCGAGTTCGTTCGGAAGAAGGCCGACATCCCCGTTCTGCTGGATCCGTCTCTTCCACGCGCTGATTCCCGTTGGATCCGGAAATGGAACATCTTTGAGAATCTGAAAATCGAGGCCGACGAGATATGATCCCCCGAGCTGATATCGTCCAATGGAGGGAATTCGCCCCCTGGATATCGGACGCTCAAGTCGAGCAGGACTTGATCATCAGCCGTCTCCTCGTCGAATTCTATCAAGATAAGCTCATCCGCGAAAAGCTCCTGTTCCGAGGCGGCACCGCGCTCCACAAGATTCACCTCAGCCCGGCCGTCCGATATTCCGAGCACCTCGATTTTGTCCAGAGGGACGCGGAGGGCATCGGCGACGTCCTAAGCGCCGTAAAAATGGTCTGCCGGCCTCTTTTCGGGAAGCCGCGGACGCGCCAGAAAGAGGATAGCGCTATCCTCACCTTCCACGCGACCTCCGAAATTCCTCCATCGATTCCGCTTCGTATCAAGGTCGAAGTCAATACGAGAGAACATGCGGCCGTGTTCCCGATCGAGCATAAGCCCTACGAAATCGATTCCCGGTGGTTCGCGGGCCGCTGTAGGCTGGCGACTTACTCGTTGGAGGAGCTTCTGGCGACCAAGCTCCGGGCGCTCTATCAACGTAAGAAGGGCCGCGACCTTTTCGACCTGTGGCACGGGCTGACCAAAGGAAAGGCCGACCCGCACCGAATCGTACAGGCTTTCCGCCTCTACCTTGCA